>NZ_JAPWHT010000173.1:0-19937 GCF_027270795.1 Streptomyces sp. ActVer | reverse complement strand
GCAGCTTGGTAGCGCACTTGACTGGGGGTCAAGGGGTCGCAGGTTCAAATCCTGTCGTCCCGACTCGTACGAGTCGCAGGTCAAAGGGTGGCTTCGGAGAAATCCGGAGCCACCCTTTGACCATTTACGGGGGCCGGTCGGGGGTAGGGCCGGGGGCGGGCGTTCTTCGACGGGCGTCAGAGCAGGATCGAGTCGACGTATCCACCGTCCACGCGCAGGGCTCCGCCCGTGGTGGCCGAGGCCTGGTCGGAGCTGAGGTAGACGACCATGTGGGCGATCTCCTCGGGCTCGATCAGCCGTTGCAGGAGGGACTGCGGCCGGTGCTTCCGCATGAACTCGCGCTGTGCCTCGTCCCAGGGCAGGTCGCGGTCGACGAGTTCGTAGACGAAGTCCTCGACGCCACCGGTGTGGGTGGGGCCGGCGATGACCGAGTTGACCGTCACCCCCGTGCCCGCCGCCTGCTTCGCGAAGCCGCGGCCGACCGCGAGGAGCGCGGTCTTGGACATGCCGTAGTGGATCATCTCGGCCGGGATGACGACCGCCGAGTCGCTGGCGATGTTCTGGATCCGGCCCCAGCCGCGCTCCGTCATGCCCGGCAGGTACGTACGGATCAGCCGCACCGCGGCCAGCACGTTCACCTCGAAATAGCGCCGCCACTCCTCGTCGCTGATCTCCAGCGGGTCGGCGGAGCCGAAGATGCCGAGGTTGTTGACGAGGATGTCCACCTCCGGCAGCGTCTCCAGGACGCTCTGCGCGCCCTCCTCGGTCGCCACGTCGGCGGCCACCGGAACGAAGTCCGCACCAGGTACCTCCGCCGCCAGCCGCTCCACGCCCTCCGCGACCCGCTTCTCGTTTCGGCCGTTCACCCCCACCCTGGCGCCGGAGCGCGCGAGTCCGGCGGCGATCGCCGCGCCGATGCCCTGCGTCGAGCCCGTCACCAGGGCGGTGCGGCCCGTCAGATCGATCTGCATGTGGAACCAGTCCCCTTGAGCGTCTGTCCGTGCTGCGTGCCGGTACGTCTGCCGTCAGCCTGGCGGCAGGGCGATCGCCCCGCCACTCCGGTCGACGCCGACGGGTACGGCCTCGCTGCGTATGCCCGCTCGGCGACGGGTGACAACTCGGGCCGGGCTCGCGTCGGTGGGTGGCGGCTGCCGACTCCTTCGAGGCCGGCCGAGGCGATCACGCGCATGGAGGAACAGCACCACCGGCTTGAAGAGCTGGTCACGCGGGTGCGGGGCGCGCTGGACGGGCCGGCCGCCGATCCCCGGCAGCCCCTCTGCGAGCAGGTGGCGGCGCAGCTCACCGAACTGGGCTCGGTGTTGACCGCGCACACGGACGAGGAGGAGAACACCATCCTGCCGCTGGCCGCCGAGCATCTGACCGTCGCCGAGCGGGAGGAACTCGGCGAGATCAGCCTGGCGAAGCCGGACAGGAAGCATCTGCTGCGCGCCTTCAGCGCGTTGACGACGGTGGCAACTCCCGAAGAGCAGCGAACGCTCCTTGCCAAGGCCCCCTGCCCGCCCGCCTGCTGTGACGCCTGTCCGGCCGCCGCTCGCACGCCCGTTGGGAGACCCGCCTGTACGGGGTGTCAGCCGGATGACCGGACCCAAGGTCCACGGGCACGGCACGCCACCGAACCGTGGGTGAGCAGTCACCAGCCAGTCATCGGATGAAAGCCGGGTGTGTCGGCCGCATTGACGCATGATTGGCCGCTTCCTACCCTCCCGTTAGCAGAGTCATCGGATCAATCTGGCAGGAGATCGAGGATGGGTGTCAGCAGGCGGGGGTTCCTGGGCGGCGTCGCGAGTGCGGCCGGCGGAGCGGCGACCGGAATGGGCGTCGCGGAACCGGCGGCGGCCCAACCGGGCCCGCCCGTCGGCTCCGTGGCCCTCACCGGTATGCGTACGGACCGCGAATGGCGGGACTTCCTCGCCGCTCAGGACCCGCGCTGGAAGCGACTGCCGCGCGCCTGGTACGAGGGGCCGTTCCTCGGCAACGGGCTGCTCGGCTCGATCGTCCACCAGGAACCCGGGACCAACGCCCTGCGCTTCACCGTGCACCACAGTGAAGTGCAGGACCACCGGCCGGAGTTCGGCCACAACTGGGGCGTGGCCCGCCTTCCGGTCGGCAACCTCCGCCTGCACCCCGTCGGCGCCATCACCGGCGCCGACCTGCGCCTGGACCTGTGGAACGCCGAGGTCACCGGAACGGTCACCACGGACAAGGGCACCATCGCACTGCGCGCGCTGGTCCACAACGACCGGACGCTGCTGCTCGTCACCGCACGCGCGAGCGCGGGCGAGCGCGACTTCCGGTGGGAGTTCGTCCCCTCGCCCGCCGTCAGCCCGCGCATCGTCCGCGAGGACCCTCCGGCGGGCCTGGAGCCCAACCCCGCTCCGGTGACCACACGCGAGCCGGACGGCACGGGCGTCGTCGTCCAGTCACTGGTCGCCGGCGGCCGGACCGTCACCGTCCACAGGGAACGCCGACACGGCGACGAGCGCGCGTACGTCCTGGCCGTCGCCCACTCCCATCCCGGTACCGACGCCGAGGGACGGGCGAGATCGGCGGTCCGCAAGGCATCGGCGCTGCCCGTGTCCAGCCTGCTGCGCACCCATCGTGCGTGGTGGCACCGCTTCTACCGCAAGAGCTTCCTCTCCGTCCCCGACGAGATGCTGCAGAGCTTCTACTGGATCCAGCTCTACAAGCTCGCCTCAGCCGCCCGCGAGGACGCGCCGATCATGGCGACCACCGGACCCTGGCTGGAGTCCACGCCCTGGCCCGCCGTGTGGTGGAACCTCAACGTCCAGTTGGAGTACTGGGCGGTGCACGGCTCCAACCACCTTGAGCTGGACGCCGTTCCGCGCACCCTCGCCGAGAACACCGACACGCTCGTCGGCGGCCTGCGCCCCGAGTACCGGTCCGACTCGGCGGGCCTGCGCCGCGCCACCGACGCCACCTGTGACACCAGCGGCACCGTCGCCGTCCCGGGCGTCGGCGCCAACCCGGAGATCGGCAACCTGCCCTGGGCGCTGCACAACGTCTGGCTGACCTACCGCCACACCATGGACCGGGGCGTCCTGGAGGACGTCCTCTACCCGCTGCTGCGCCGAAGCACCAACTACTACCTGCACTTCCTGTACGAGGGCGACGACGGCAGACTGCATCTGCCGCCGACCCACTCGCCCGAGTACGGCAACGCCCCCGACTGCAACTACGACCTGGCACTGCTGCGTTGGAGCTGCGCGACCCTGCTGGAGACCACCGAACTGCTCGGCGTACGGGACGAGCTGGCGCCCAAGTGGCGCGAGGTGCTGGCGAAGCTGACCGACTACCCGGTGGACGGGAACGGCTTCATGATCGGCGCGGGCGTCCCCTTCGCCAAGTCCCACAGGCACTACTCCCACATGCTCTCCGTCTACCCTCTCCACCTCGTCAACTGGGAACAGCCCGAGCACCGGGACCTGATCGAACGGTCGCTGAACCACTGGATCGGCTTCGAGGGCGCCCTGCGCGGCTACAGCTTCACCGGCGCCGCCTCCATCACCGCCCAGATGGGCCGGGGCGACGACGCGCTGACGTACTTACGCGAGCTGGTCGACCGCTTCGTACAGCCCAACACCATGTACTACGAGGCGGGTCCGGTCGTCGAGACACCGCTGTCCGCCGCGCAGAGCCTGCACGACATGCTCTGCCAGAGCTGGGGCGACACGATCCGCGTCTTCCCGGCCGTCCCGGGTGCCTGGCGGGACGTCACGCTGCACGACTTCCGCACCCAGGGCGCGTTCCTCGTCAGCGCCGTCCGCCGGGGCGGCACCACCCGCTGGGTCCGCGTACGCAGCCTCGCCGGGGAGCCCTGCCGGGTACGCCACTCCCTGCGCGGGCGTCTCACGGTCGCCGGGGTCGGCGGCCCCGCACCCGCCTGGCGCGACCTGGGCGACGGCGTCGTCGAACTGGACCTGGCACGCGACGCGGAGGCGGTGATCCACCCGGCGGGCTCGCGGCCCGACCTGCGGATCGCCCCGGTGGAGGTGACCGTGCCCGCCGACCCGTGGGGACTGCCGGAACCGCCGCAGAGCGGAACCGTCACCCGGCTCGACCTCACCGGACACTTCGACAACGACGGCATCACCACCGAGATGTACTACGGCGACGGGGACTTCGACGGCACCGGCCGTACGTACCCCATGGCCCAACTCCCGCAGACCGGGCAGACGACGGACAACGGCATCGCCTTCCTCTTCACCAACGGCAGCGAGGGAACGAACAACAACCTCGTGGCGGCAGGGCAGGAGATCACCGTCTCGCAGGGCGCGCAACGGGCGTTCACGAAGCTGCACGTGCTGGGCTCGGGCGACACGGCGGCCGTGACCGTCCCCGCGGTGGTCCGGTACGCCGACGGAACGAGCGAGGCCGCGCCGATCGCGCTGACCAACTGGCTGGCGTCCGGCCCCGAGTTCGGCGAGACCGAGGCGGTGATCACCGGTCAGATCCACTCGCGCACCGGGCCGTCGGCCACCAAGGCGGCCGTCTTCCACCAGGTGATCGAGCTCGACGCGCGCAAGCAGCTCACCGCGATCACCCTGACCACGCCCTCGGGGTCGTCCAGGGCCCATGTCTTCGCCCTCTCGCTGGAGCAGTAGTCGGGAGGGGCGGAAGCAGCAGGATCGGCGAACCGTGAGAAGTCGTCGAAGTCCGGCGATGTCTCGACCCGGTACGACGAAGGTCACAGTTATATATCGGACACTTCGCCCTTCAATCTTCACACGAGGTGCACATGTTGGCTAAGTTGACGGACAGGACGCACGACTCCCTCCGGTGAACCTCGCCGGGTCGCGCGGCCTCCGCCGAATCCGGTGGCCCTCGCGGCGACCGGAACCGGGGACCCAACCGAACTTTGGGGTGAATCGGCCCAACCGCCCGACAGGGCAAGGGCCGTAGGGCATACCTTCCGGATTCCTCGCCCGAACCCGACAGCTAACTCGGTAGGCGGAGCACGGAAGGAGTACGGCTCCCATCGCGCCGGAACGAACCCCGCGCCCCGGAGGCAGCAACCTCCCGGGCATACCCCGGCCCGCCCTCGCGACGGCGGCCGCCACCTCAGTGGACCTCTACTCCTCGGCCGGCGGTTCCTCGCCCGCATCGCCGGCAAGAGGGGACGACGGGCCCAGTCGCGAAGAGGTCCAGCAGCGGATCAGCAGCCTCTACGACCAGGCGGAGACCGTCAGCGGGAACTACAACGCGACCCGGGCGATGAACTCGGGGCGGCCGCGCGAGCGTATGGCACCCGGGCCCGACACGGGGCGTGAGCGTGCCGACACGGTCGCCGCCGCCGATCCCGTTCTGAGCGACCGCGCCAAGCAGTGGTTCGACGTGGGGCGTTCGCAACTGGGGCCCCTCATTCCCGCCGTGCTGCCGCCCGACAGGACGCCGGACCGCGGCCCGGCCGCGACGCGGCCCAAGAGCCCCGGTGACCGTCCGGCCGACCGGTCACCCGACCGCTCGCCCGACCGTGCGCTGGAAGGGGCGGGCAAACCCCTCCTGGAGCTGACCGCCGGACCCGGCACCGCGACAACCGCCCGACCCGTGGCGGAGTTGACCGCAGGACCCATCGCCGCGCTGCCGGCCGTGCCGCAGGCGCGACAGGAGGCCACCGCGATCCTGCCCGCGACCGCAGCCGATCCGCGGCAGTCGCTGAAGACCTCCAAACAGCGGAACCAGAGCAAGCTCGCGAAGGCCCGTGAGCTGCTCTCCGCGCACACCGCCCGGCGGAGCGCGCCGGTGGCGGCCATCGAACCCCCTCCGGCGGAGACCGTCTGGGCCACCACCGAGGGGCAGGGCTACCGCCAGGCCGAGGCCGAATGGTGGCAGCCGCAGGCGCAGCCGCTGTCGGCCGGTTTCGGCATGGAACCGGCCGTCGACGCCCTGGGCGGCCCGGACCTGACGTTCGGCATGGGGCTGCCCGCTGCTCCGGCCCCGACTCCGGCAGTCGCTCCGTCAATCGCTCCGGCTCCGTCGATCGGCATGGATCTGCCCATGGGCCCGGACCTGTCGTTCGGTATGGCTCCGCCCATCGACACCCGTACGCCGATCGGCACGGGCCTGCCCATCGGTTCGGACGGCGCCGCGAACCCGGGGTACGGCACTCCGACCCCCGGCTACGGCGTTGCGACCTCGGCATACAGCGGTGGGTCGACCCCGGGATACGCCGGACCGACCCCCGGATACGGCGGGAAGGCCGCGACAGCCGTCGACTTCGCCCGTGAGCAGATCGGCAAGCCCTGTGTCTGGGGAGCGATGGGGCCGGGCTCGTACGACTGCTCAAGCCTCACCCAGGCGGCCTGGAAAGCGGCCGGGGTCGCACTCCCGCGTACCGTGAACGATCAGGCGACCGCCGGTATGGCGGTCCCCCTCTCCGACATCCGTCTCGGCGACCTGGTCCTCTTCCACGGACACGTCGGCCACGTCGGCATCTACAGCGGCAACGGCATGATGGTCCACGCGCCGAGCCCGGGGGCGGCCATCCGCGAGGAGTCGATCCACTGGGCCGGCGAGCCGGCGATCCACAGCGTGATCCGGCCTGCCTGACCCGGAGCCGTACCTGACCCGGAGGCCGTATCGGAACGCGCGCGAGGCGCCGACCGATACGGCCCCTGATCGTCTCGTGACGGAGACGGCCGGTCCGCGGTCGGGTCAGCCCGCGTCGAGCGCGACGGCGATGTCGGTGATGGGTATCGGGAACGGGTACACGTCGGTCGTGGCTCCGGTGAGTACGTCGACGGTGTAGAGCGTCGTCGTCGAGGCACCGGCCGGGGTGAGGGCGGCGAAGGCCGTGTTCGAGATGGTCTTGCCCGCGCTCAGGTCGCTGAAGATGTCGAAGCCCGCGTTGGCACCGGCGTCGAAGCCGAGCGAACCGGTCGCGACCAGCAGGCCGTTGGCGGGCGGTGACTGGATGACGACCTGGTCCGAGGTCGTGTTGATGTCGAACAGCGTGGTCGCGGTGGCCGAGTTGAGGTCGTTGTTGGTGTAGGCGGCGCCGGTGACGCCGCGGGTCGTCGCCCCGTCCGTGGTCAGCGGGGTGTTCGTGGCGGTGCTGCTGTTGGCGAGGTTGTGCGCCAGGTTCTGACCGGTGTCGCTGATGATCCGGAGCCGGTCGGCCGCGGGGTTGAAGTCGACACCGAAGTTCGTGCCCTGCAACGGGACGCTGAGCTGCGAGACCTTGGTGACCTGCACGTCCGGGACGGCGGGCGGGGTCTTGACCGTGTAGACGCCGCCCTGGTTGCCGACGGCGTACATCAGACCGTTCTGTACGCGGAAGTCGATCCCGATGACCGCGGTGTCGCCGACGAGCCCGTTGATGACCCTGAACCAGTTGAGCACGTCGGGTCTGTCGGTGGTGAAATACGCCATCAGCCTGCCGTCGGCCGAGATGCCGAACGCCGGCAGGCTGGGTGTCGCCGCGTGGCTGGTGCCCGGGGTCGCCACGACGAGTGCCGCCATGGCGGACGCGGCCGCGACCGCCGTGGCCATCTTCTTCCTGAGCCCTGCTTTCATCGCTTCTTCCCTCTCGGTCGGCGTGAGCTTGAGCGTGGATGTGAGCGCGAGCGCGTACTGGGGCAGAGGTATTGCCGCCTGGTCCGCCAGGCCGGATCGACAGGCGGCGACGGCAAGCTATGGGGCAGGACTGGACATCCACTGGACGGTGGTTGAACGGCTGGACGGTTGAACGGAGGGGCTCCGCGGGTTCACGGGCCCGATGTGGTCGACGACGCGGTGGCTGTCACCCGCGGCCCCAGGGCCCGGCGGGCGCGCTCGGCGCCCGCGTGCGCCCGTGCCAACTGGTCGTGTTCACCGGTGACGGACGCGACCGTCGCCGCGGTGGAGTGGTGGTCGAGCGCCTCGTCGTGACGGCCGCTGCCGTGCAGGGCCTCGGCCAGGCCGTTGAGCGCCGACGCCTCGCCGTAGCCCTCCCCGTTCTCACGGAACAGTTCGAGGGCTCGCCGCTGACAGGTGAGCGCGGCCTCGAACTCGCCCTGCCCCAGCCGGATGTCGCCCAGACCGGACAGCGCGTACGCCTCGCCGCCGTGGTGCCCCAACTGCCGGAAGAGCGTGAGGGCCTGCTCCTGGCATTCGGCCGCGGACTCCGAACGGCCCAGCCGCAGAAGGGCGTTGCCGAGGTGGGAGAGGGTGCGGGCGCGGCCGATCCGGTCTCCGGTCAGATCGTGCAGGGCGAGCGCCTGCCGCTGGTGGTCGGCCGCCTGCTCGTACTCGCCCAGCCGCAGACACACATTGCCGAGGTTCGTGAGCGTGCGCGCCTGGCCCACCTGGTCGTCGGTCTCCCGGTAGAGGGCGAGGGCCTGTTGATGGTCGTGCGCCGCGTCGCGGAGGCTGCCGAGACGCCAGTGGACGTTGCCGAGGTTGGACAGGGTTCTCGCCCGCCCGGCGCGGTCGCCCGTCCGGAGGTGCAGTTCGAGGGCCCGTACGAGATGGTCCTCGGCCGATCCCGCGTCGGCGAGCCGCCAGTGCACGACCCCGAGGTTAGTCAGTGCGTGGGCCTGTCCGGCCAGGTCACCGAGCGTCTCGGCGGCCCGCAGGGCGTGGCGGTGGATCTCCAGCGCCACGGTGTGGTGACCGGAGTCGAGGTGGCGGAAGAGAAGAGCGGCCAGGCGGACGGCGTGCCGGGGACTGCCACGGTCCGCGGCCACCGCGCAGACGGCGGCCAGCGTCGGCCGCTCGGCGTCCAGCCAGGCCCGTGCCGCGGCCGCGTCACCGACGGCGGACGAGACGTGGACGGAGGGTGCGATCGCGGGCCTGTGGTGCCGCTCGGCCGGGTAGAGCGTGTCCATGGCCGCCGCGGCCGTGCCGAGGTAGTGGTCGAAGAGACGGACCAGCGCGGCCTGCCGTTCGGCCTCGGAGTCATGCGTACGGGTCAGGCGGTACGCGTAGGCACGCAGGAGGTCGTGCGTGCCGAACCGGCCCGGCCGGACGGGCTCCAGGAGATGGGCCCGGGCCAGCAGGGCCAGCGTTCCGGCGGCTTGGGCGGGGTTCCCACCGGCACCCGCGCGCTCGTCGCCCGGTACGGCATCCGACGCGTGGGCCGACGTTCGGCCTGGCATGTGATCCGATGTGTGAAGTCGCACCTGGCCCGACAAGGCGCCCGGCACGCGCTCGGGTCTCTCTTCCTGCGTGGCGCCCGGCACTTGGGTCGGCTCCTCGCCCGGCGCTTCGCCGATCAGCGCCGCGACCGCATGGGCGTCCGCCTCCGGTCCCGGGTGCAGGCTCAGCAGGCGGAAGGTGCGGGCGGCCGGGGCGGGGAGTCGCTCGTAGGACCAGGAGAACACCGCCTCCACCGCCGCGCGCCGGTCGCCGCCCGCGTCCAGGAGGTCCAGCCGCCGCTGCTGGTCGGCCAGCTCCGCCACGAGGTCCGCCAGCCGCGACGACGGGTGGGCGACGGCGAGTTCGGCCGCGACCCGGAGCGCCAGCGGGAGGCGTGCGCACTGTTCGGCCAGGGCGGCCGCCGGTCCCGGCTCGGTGTCGACGCGCGCACCGACGAGCGTGCGGAGCAGGGCGAGGGCGTCGGGCGGCGGGAGCGGGCCCAGACCGATGCGGCGGGCGCCGTGCAGGGCCACCAGTCCTGCGAGGCTGTCCCGGCTGGTGACCACGACCGCGCAGGCCGGCGAGCCGGGAAGCAGCGGGCGGACCTGCTCCTCGGACAGGGCGTTGTCGAGGACCAACAGCACTCGCCGGTCGGCCAGTTCGGTCCGGAACCGGCTCGCGCGGTCGTCGACGTCGAGCGGGATCGCGTCACCGGGGACCCCGAGGACGGTGAGGAACCGGGTGAGGGCGTCGCCGGGCGGCATGGGGCGGTCCGGGTCGTAGCCGCGCAGGTTGACGTAGAGCTGGCCGTCGGGGAACCGGTGCCGCGTGCGGTGCGCCCAGTGGACGGTGAGCGCGGTCTTTCCCACCCCGGCCGTGCCGGAGACGACCGAGACGGCACCTGCCGTCGGACTGTCCGCCGCCGCGGCCAGCAGCCGGTCCAGCGCGGACAGTTCCGGGTCACGGCCCGCGAAGCCGGGTACGTCCGCGGGGAGTTGCGCGGGTAATCGGTGTGCCGAAGTCGGGTACGGGGGTAGGTGGGCGGGCACCTGCGCGGGCAACTCGGCGGCGCCTGCCGTGCCAGGGCCGTCGGCGGTGTCGCGGGCCGGAGCGTGCCGGGCGTCGGGAGCAGAAGGCCGGGTGCGGCGGCGCAGCAGGGCGGCATAGGCCTCGGCCAGCGCCGGGCCGGGGTCGACGCCGAGTTCGTCGGCCAGCCGGCGACGGCTCCGCCGGTAGACGGCGACCGCCTGGTCACGTCGCCCGACAGCCTCGTACGCCCGGATGAGCCTGGCCTGGGCGTCCTCGTCCAGCGGCTGCGCGACCGCGGTCTCCTCCAGGACGGGCAGTGCGTCGGCGCTCCGGCCCGCCGCGATCATGGCCTCGCCGTACTGGGCGACCGCCCCACGGCGTTCCTCCGCCAGCGCGACGACCACCGGGTGTGCGGAGAGGAAGGGCAGGTCCGCGAGGGGCGGTTGCTGCCACAGCCCGAGTGCGTCGGTCAGCAGCGCGGCGGCCCGCTCCTGGCCGCCGCGCCGCCCGTCCCGTCGTACGGTCACCGCCCCGGCGACCAGGTCCCTGAAGCGCAGCAGATCGATGGCGTCGTACGGGACGCGCAGCGCGTAGCCGTCGCCGAGCCGGGGGAGCAGCACGCTGCGGGCGCGTGGTGGCCGGTCCGGCTCCAGCAGGTGGCGCAGGTGCTTGATGTGGGTCTGGACGACGTTCGGCGCGGTCGCCGGCGGGCGCTCGCCCCACAGCGCGTCCGCGAGCCCGAAGAACGGCAGTTGCTGTCCACGGGACACGGCGAGCAGGGCGAGTACCGCGCGGCGCTGGGGCGAACCGAGGTCGAGGCGGGTGCCGTCCCGCCAGGCGCAGACCGGCCCGAGTACCTGAATGCGCATCCGCTCCCCGCCCCCAGTTTTACAACTCCCTCACTATTCCCTTTCTCTATCCCCGTTATCGGCATATCCGGAAGGCGTATTCAGGCCCACTGCCGCACAGTTGTCACACCGGCCCGTGCGTCGGTGCTGAGGGTTCTGCGCTCAGCGTTCGTCGGCGGAGAGGTCCGGGTGATCGCCGAGGCGGTGTACGTACTCCTCGATGTGGCGGTACGGAGCGAGGGTGCCGGCCGCGTCGAAGTGGTCGAGGTGGGTGAGTGTCACCCAGAGGTCCCGGTCCGCGGTGCCGAGCTCGTCGCCCAACACATAGGGCTGGCAGGCGAGTTGCCGGTCGAGCCGATCCAGTGCGGACTCGCATGCCCCGTCGGCGAGGAGGCCCGCGAGGTCGCGGAGGATGTCGGGCGTGTGGTTGCTGACGACGCGTCCGCTCCAGCGGTCGCACAGCGCGGGCGCGGTGAGCGGGCCGTCGTAGTGGTGCCAGGTCGCCTCGTAGGCGCCGCGCAGCGACGCGAAGGCATCGGGTGTCTCGGCGGGGAGCTTCAGGACCGTGGTGGTGAGCGCGCCCTTGAGGCCGAGCAGGTCGAGGACGACCGCCACGCGCCCCGAGTAGGGACAGGCCTCGGACAGATACAGCTGATAGCGGTGCGGCGCCGGGTAGAAGCCGCCCGCGAGACCGACGCCGATACGGCCGCGAATGCGGTGCGGACGGGTGGCCGGAACGGGGACGGACGTGCCACCGGCGGCCGTACCGCAGCCGGACGAGCGGGAGGCGCTCGGGCGGGAGGCCGCCGTCGTGAAGGTGTCAGTGCTGCTGGAACCGCGGGAAACTGTCTCGGGCATGACTCTCCAGGGGGAACGCGGAGGCCCTGGCCGCCTCGTGGGCGCCAGTGGCGGAACGGAGTGACTGCGCTGCCGTACAGGTCCGGATCGGTCGGACGCGTAGCGGATCAGTAGGCGCTGGAGACACGCGACAAGTCGATGTGCAGGCGCCTCGTCAAGCCGTTCCTGGACAAATTCCCACCGGTCCTGCCGTCGGGGCTCGCGAGACGCGAGACCACGCTTGCCCCGCCGCTCCGGCGGAACCCGGTCGTCACCCGGGGCACCCCGTCGCGGTGGAAGGGTTGCCTGCCAGCGGGCCGGGGCCGATGACCGCACGAACGGGGGAGTTCCCGCACGACGGGCGCTGGCAATCGTGACCGTCTCCGCCAGTGTTGATGCGCTCCGCGGGACCGTCAAGACGGCGTCTCAGCAGCTGGGCATCCTGCCGCCGGACCACGGGACCGGCTTCGCACCGGGTGATGAGAAGCCTCCTGACAGGAACTCCCGGTAACCGAAGGAACTGGAACTCCCGCCGGCCGGAAGAAAAGGCGCGGCCGTACTGTTGTGCTCGTTGACGACGAGGCGGTGCCCGATCGAGGGCCCGTTATTGCGAGGTCGGCCGGACCCCCGGTCCGCCGAGCCGGAAGGGCGGAGGTGACGCACGTGCCAGCGCGAGCCGTGTCCCGCCGCAGCGTCCCGAAGGCCGCCCCGCTCCATCGCGTACGCCTCTACTCCCGGCCGCACATCGACCTGCTGCGCGTTGCCGGCGCGCTCTGTTGCTCCTGACCCGAATCCCACGCGGCCGCGCCCTCCGGTGAGGGCCGGCTTTCCCGTACGGTCGATCAGGAAGGCACACCTCTCGTGTCCTCAGCACCTTCTGCCCTGCCCTCTTCCGCGCATCTGCACCTCGCCGTGGCGCTCGACGGCGCCGGCTGGCATCCCGCCGCCTGGCGCGATCCGGTAGCCCGGCCCCGGGAACTGTTCACCGCCGGGTACTGGGCCGACCTCGTCGCCGAGGCCGAGCGGGGTCTCCTCGACTTCGTGACCTTCGAGGACGGCCTCGGACTGCAGTCGTCGCACTTCATCGAGCCGGACGGGCGGACCGACCAGGTCCGCGGCCGGCTCGACGCCGTTCTCGTCGCCGCCCGGGTCGCCCCGTTGACCCGCCACATAGGTCTGGTGCCGACCGTGGTGGCCACGCACACGGAGCCGTTCCACATCTCCAAGGCCATCGCCACCCTCGACTATGTGAGCTCCGGCCGGGCGGGCCTGCGGGTGCAGTTGACGGCACGCCAGAACGAGGCGGCGCACTTCGGCCGCCGTACGCTGCCCCGCCTGGACGCCTACGACAGCCCGGCCACCCAGGACGTGGTGACCGAACTCTTCGACGAGACGGCCGACTACGTCGAGGTCGTGCGCAGACTCTGGGACAGCTGGGAGGACGACGCCGAGATCCGGGACGTGGCCACCGGCCGCTTCGTCGACCGCGACAAGCTCCACTACATCGACTTCGAGGGCAGGCACTTCAGCGTCAAGGGCCCCTCCATCACCCCGCGTCCGCCCCAGGGCCAGCCCGTCGTCAGCGCCCTCGCCCACCAGACCGTCCCGTACCGGCTGGTGGCCCGCGCCACCGACATCGGCTACGTCACCCCGCACGACACCGACCAGGCCCGCGCGATCGTCGCCGAGATCCGTGCCGAGCAGGCCCTCGCGGGCCGTGCCGACCAACCCCTGCACGTCTTCGGCGACCTGGTGGTCCTCCTCGACGACGAACCCGCCGCCGCGGCCGCCCGCAGGGACCGTCTCGACGCCCTCGCGGGAGAGCCGTTCACCAGCGACGCCCGCGTCTTCACCGGTACACCTGCCCAACTCGCCGACTTGCTCCAGGAGTTGTGGTCGGCAGGGCTGAGCGGCTTCCGGCTGCGCCCCGCCGTCCTCGGCCACGACCTGCCCGCCGTCACCCAGGGACTGGTCCCCGAACTCCAGCGCCGGGGTGCCTTCCGCCGCGCCTACGAGGCCGACACCCTGCGTGGACTGCTCGGGCTCGCCCGCCCGGCCAACCGCTACGCCGCCAACGCCAGCGGCGCTGCTGCCGCCAACGCCGCTGCCAACGCCACCGCCTGAGCCGGACGGAGACCGCACGACCATGAGCAAGCCGCTGAAGCAGATCCACCTGGCCGCCCACTTTCCCGGCGTCAACAACACCACCGTCTGGAGCGACCCGGAGGCCGGCAGTCACATCGAGTTCAGCTCCTTCGCGCACTTCGCGCGGACCGCCGAGCGCGCCAAGTTCGACTTCCTGTTCCTCGCCGAAGGGCTGCGACTGCGCGAACAGGGCGGAAGGATCTACGACTTGGACGTCGTCGGCCGCCCCGACACCTTCACCGTCCTCACCGCGCTGGCCGCCGTCACCCAGCACCTCGGCCTGACCGGCACCATCAACTCCACCTTCAACGAGCCCTACGAGGTGGCCCGCCAGTTCGCCAGCCTCGACCACCTCTCGGACGGGCGCGCCGCCTGGAACGTCGTCACCTCCTGGGACGCCTTCACCGGCGAGAACTTCCGCCGCGGCGGTTTCCTCCCGCAGGAAGAGCGCTACTCCCGGGCCAAGGAGTTCCTGGCCACCGCGAACGAACTCTTCGACTCCTGGCGCGGCGACGAGATCGTCGCCGACCAGGACACCGGCACCTTCCTGCGCGACGCGAAGGCCGGCGCCTTCGTCCACCAGGGCCAACACTTCGACATCGAGGGGCAGTTCAACGTTCCGCGCTCCCCGCAGGGCCGCCCGGTGATCTTCCAGGCAGGCGACTCCGAGGAGGGCCGGGAGTTCGCCGCCGCAGGCGCCGACGCGATCTTCAGCCGGTACGCCACCCTCAAGGAGGGCCAGGCGTTCTACTCGGACGTCAAGGGACGCCTGGCCCGCTACGGCCGTACGCCCGACCAGTTGCTGATCCTGCCCGCCGCGACCTTCGTCCTCGGCGACACGGACGCCGAGGCGGAGGAACTGGCCCGCGAGGTGCGCCGGCAGCAGGTCAGCGGGGCGACCGCCATCAAGCACCTGGAGTTCGTCTGGAACCGCGACCTGTCCGCGTACGACCCTGACGGCCCGCTGCCCGACATCGACCCCGACCTCGGCGAGCACACCATCGCGCGCGGCCGGGCCCAGGTCCGGATGTACCGCGACCCGCTGGCCACCGCCCGGGAGTGGCGGGAGCGCGCGGCCGCCAACAACTGGTCCATCCGCGACCTGGTCATCGAGGCCGGCAACCGCCAGGCCTTCGTCGGCTCCCCGGCCACGATCGCGGCCACCATCGACGACTTCGTCCAGGCCGACGCGAGCGAGGGCTTCATCCTCGTCCCGCACATCACCCCCGGCGGCCTCGACGCCTTCGCCGACACGGTGGTCCCGCTGCTCCAGGAGCGCGGAGTGTTCCGCACGGAGTACGAGGGCACGACCCTGCGTGACCACCTGGGCCTGGCCCATCCCGATTCCCGTACCAGTGCCGATGCCGATGCCGATGCCGATGTCGACGCCGCCGACGACATCGGTGAGCGGGGTGAGCGGGTGGCTTCGTGAACGTACGGGTGGTCGCCCCGGTCGTGTAAGCGCGAGACCACAGAGTGGGGGCTGAAACCGGTCACCTGGCTTGATACGGATGCCGAAGGGGACGATTCTTGTACACATGGTGACATTGCCGCGCGACGGAGGACCGGCGGCCACGGCCGGTGACGCCATGGCGGTGGTCGACGCAAGCGGCAATGTCACGGGCTGGAGCGAGGGCGCGCGGCTGCTGACGGGGTACACGGCCGAGGACGTGACCGGGCGGCCGGCGTCGGAGCTGGTGGCGGGGGAGCCCGCGGCGGTCCGGCGGGCTCTGCTGACACACGGCGACACTGTCGTGGCCGTGCGCCACAAGGACGGGCGGCGGCTGGAGCTGGCGCTGCGGATGTGTCCGCTGCTGGGCGGGGAGGGGCGGAGTCCGGGGTTCGTCGTCACCGCGACGCCGGACGCGGACGGGCGGGGCCTGGGCGAGCTGGCCTTCGAGCAGGCGTCGATGTCCATGTCGATCTTCGATACCGGGCAGCGCTACCTGCGGATGAACGACTTCGCGTGCCAGGTCATGGGGCAGCCCGAGAGGGCGTTCCGGCACCGGTACTTCCCCGACACCGTGGAGAACGCCGAGCACAGTCGCGGCTTCCTGCGCCATCTGGAGATCGTCGCGGAGACCGGGCAGCCGGTCCACTACGAGAGCTGGACCCGCTCGCCGTCCGGCCGCCGCATGCACGCCTGGAGCTTCGAGATGTGGCCGGTGCGGGACCGGGCCGGAGAGGTGCTGGGCACCGCGCTGGCCGGGTTCGACAGCAGCGAGCAGTACTGGGCGAGACAGCGGCTGGCCCTGCTGAACGAGGCCGCCGGCTCCATCGGCACCAAGCTCGACGTGATCCAGACCGCCCGTGAACTCGCCGAACTGGCCGTGCCCCGCCTCGCCGACTTCGCCGGCGTCGACCTGCTGGACTCCGTGCTCCGGGGCGAGGAACCCGCGACGGGGCCGGTGGAGGGCGGCGTGGAGCTGCGCAGGGTCGCCCACCACTCCGACACCCCCGGTGTGCCGGAGGCGGCCATCGACCTGGGTGCCGCCGACATCTACCCGGCCTTCTCCCCGCCCGCCCGCGCCCTGGCCACCGGCGAGCCGGTGCTCACCCGGAGCGGCGACAGCGGCCTCGGCACCTGGTTCGCCGGGCACGGCGCCCGCTCCGCCAAGCTGCGCGAGGGCGAGGACCACGAGCTGTCGCTGATGGCCGTACCGCTGGTGGCACGCGGCACGACACTGGGCGTGGCCGTTTTCGTACGGATCCTCACCCCCGAGCATCCCGACGCCTTCGACCTGGACGACGTGTCGCTGGCCGAGGAACTGTCCAGCCGGGCGGCCGTCTGCGTCGACAACGCCCGCCGCTACACTCGCGAGCGCACCACCGCGCTGGCCCTCCAGCGCAGCCTGCTGCCCCAGGTGATGGCGGTGCAGGCGGCCGTCGAGTTCGCCTCCCGCTACCTTCCGGCGCTGTCGCAGGCAGGAGTGGGCGGCGACTGGTTCGACGTGATCCCGCTGTCCGGGACCAGGGTGGCGCTGGTCGTCGGAGACGTCGTCGGACACGGCCTGCACGCCTCCGTCACCATGGGCCGGCTCCGTACGGCGGTCTGGACCCTCGCCGATGTCGACCTGCCGCCGGACGAACTGCTCACACACCTGGACGACCTGGTCGGTCACCTCGCGGCCGACGAGAGCGCGATGATCGGCGAGATCGGCGCCACCTGCCTGTACGCGGTGTACGACCCGGTGTCCCGCCGCTGCACCATCGCCTCCGCCGGTCACCCGCCGCCCGTCGTGCTGCTCCCGGACGGAACGGTGAAGGTCGTCGAGGTCACCGCGGGACCGATGCTCGGCGTCGGCGGCCTCCCGTTCGAGGCCACCGAGCTGGACGTGCCCGAAGGCGCCGTACTCGCCCTCTACACGGACGGTCTCGTTGAGGCCCGCGATGTCGACGTGGACGTGGGCACCGCCGCCCTCTGCACCGCCCTGGCCGCCCCGGCCCGGAATCTTGAGGACACCTGCGACAACGTCCTCAAGGCCCTGCTCCCGCAGCGCCCGGCCGACGACGTGGCGCTGCTCCTGGCCCGTACCCGCGCCCTGGACACCGACCAGGTGGCCGTCTGGGACCTGGAGTCCGATCCGGCGCTGGTCGCCACGGCCCGGCAGTACGCCACCGAGCAGCTGACCCGCTGGGGGCTCGACGAGGCCGCCTTCGTCACCGAACTCGTCGTGAGCGAGCTGGTCACCAACGCCATCCGCTACGGCGGCTCCCCGATCCAGCTCAGGCTCATCCGCGACCGTGCGCTCATCTGCGAGGTCTCCGACGCCAGCAGCACCTCGCCCCATCTGCGCCGGGCCCGCACCTTCGACGAGGGCGGCCGGGGCCTGCTGCTCGTCGCACAGCTCACCGACCGCTGGGGCACCCGGCCGAGCGGCACCGGAAAGACCATCTGGGCGGAGCAGGCACTGCCGGTCCAGTGAGAACCGGACCGGACTGCAGGACTCAAGAGTCAAGAAGTCAGGACTCAAGAAATACAGGACTCAAGAACTCAGGAACCGGCTCGGCTCAGTCGAGGCCCACGTAGTCGCGCAGAGCCTGTGAGCGGGAGGGATGGCGCAGCTTCGACATCGTCTTGGACTCGATCTGGCGGATGCGCTCGCGGGTGACCCCGTAGACCTGGCCGATCTCCTCCAGGGTCTTCGCCTGCCCGTCGAGGAGCCCGTACCGCAGGGTGATGATGCCTGCCTCGCGCGGGGTCATATGGGCGAGGATCTCCTGGATGGTGTCCTTGAGCAGGAGGAACGTCACCGCGTCGAAGGGGGAGATGCTCTCGCTGTCCTCGATGACGTCGCCGAGTTCGCTGCCGCCGTCCTCGCCCAGCGGCAGGTGCAGCGAGACCGGGTCCTTGGTGTACCCGTCGAGCTCGATGACCTTGGAGATGGGCAGCTCCATCCGCTCCGCGACCTGCCCCACCGTGGGCTCGACGCCCAGTTCCTGAAGCATCTCCCGGCGGAGCCTGGCCATTCTGTTGATGACCTCGACCGCGTGGACCGGAATGCGGATCGTGCGGCTCTGGTCGGCCAGGGCCCGTGTCAGCGCCTGCCTGATCCACCAGGTGGCGTAGGTCGAGAACTTGAAACCCTTGACGTAGTCGAACTTTTCAACAGCCCGAATCAGACCTGTGTTGCCCTCCTGGATCAGGTCCAGAAAAGTGAGACCCCGTCTCGTATAACGCTTTGCGATGGACACGACCAGGCGGAGGTTGGCCTCGATGAGGTGGGATTTCGCCCGGTGGCCGTCCTCGACGAGGATTTTCAGCTCGCGCCGGAACGACGCGTCGAGATCTGGTTCTTCTTCGAGCCTGTGCCCGGCGAACAGGCCGGCCTCGATCCGTTTGGCGAGGTCGACCTCCTGTGCGGCGCTGAGGAGGCGGACCCGGCCGATCACCTTCAGGTAGTCCCGGACCGGATCGACCGAGGCGCCGTCGGAGCCGAGCCGGGGCTCGGGGGCGTCGGCGTCGTAGTCCGGAGACACCAGAAGAGTCTCCTGCCCTTGTTCTGGGGTATCCGTCTCCATTGCGGTCAACATCTCTTCCCGTGCCTCAGTTCTTGGTGCAAACTCAACAATGTCGAGCAAGACCTTCGGTCTTCAGGAATCCTGAATTCTCGTCGTCCACGGTGCTGATTGCTGGGCGTGGGAATCTTCATCAGGCTCGCCCCATTACGGTACACCCGCCGGAGCCCCGGTCGGCGGCCCCGCATTGCCTCGAAATGTGGGTGACATGAATCACGTCGTCCGCGCTGTTGATTTTCTCGAAGGATTCTGAACGCCCAATATTCCGTGGCCCGCAGGGGCGGGGTGAGCCCATACTCCGACACCGATGAGCACACAGACTTCCGGGGAGATCCCCGAAAAGTTCGCGGCCGGGGACTTCCTGGACCGCTGGTCACTGACACCGGACGGCCCGACGGCACGCGGGATGGCCTCCGTCGTCCTGCCGGTGACCCGCGCGGACGGCACGCCCGCGGTCCTGAAGTTCCAGGAACCCAGCGGGGACAACGCGGGCGCCGCACAGGGGCTGCGGGTGTGGAACGGTGACGGCGCGGTGCGGCTGCTCGACCACGACCCGGACACCGGCACCATGCTGCTGGAGCGACTGGACGCGGCGCGGCCGCTGTCGTCGCTGACCGATGACGACGCCGCTCTGCGGGTCCTCGCCGCCCTGTTGGCGCGCCTGGTCGCGATGCCCGCGCCGGACGGCCTGCGACGGCTCTCCGACATCGCCGCCGCGATGCTCGACCAGGTGCCGCACGCGCTGCCCGCCCTCCGCGACCCCGCCGACCGGCGTCTGTTGCGCTCCTGCGCTTCCGCCGTGACCGAACTCGTCGGCGAGGCGGGGGACCGGCTGTTGCACTGGGACCTGCACTACGACAACGTCCTCGCCGGGGAGCGGGAACCCTGGCTCGCCATCGATCCCGAACCCCTCGCCGGAGACCCGGGGTTCGACCTGTGGCCCGCGCTGGACAGCCGATGGGA
>NZ_JAPWHT010000172.1:0-19949 GCF_027270795.1 Streptomyces sp. ActVer | reverse complement strand
CGTTCCCGCCGCCTTCCTTCCCGCCCCCGTTCACGAGTCTGCGCCAGGTGGACACCGAGCGGTTCCTGCTCGCGGCCTGCGAGTCGGCCGGGGTGGACTTCGCCTGGGGCGCGCGCGTGACGGGAGTCAAGGTCACCGACTCCTCAGTCGCGGTGAGCAGCGAGGACGGACGCGGCTGGACGGGCACCCATGTCATCGCCGCCGACGGCGCCCGCTCGGCGGTCCGGCGCGAGCTGGACATCCCCATGGAGGGCACCCGCTCGGAAGGCTTCCACGTCGTGGTGGACGTGTCCGACATCCCGGGCGCCGACCTGCCGCCGGAGCGGGTCTTCCACTACGAGCACCCCGGCGTCGGCGGCCGCAGCGTCATGCGCGTGCCGTTCACCGGCGGCTTCCAGGTCGACCTGCAGTGCCGTGACGACGACGCGCAGGAGTCCTACGGCACCGAGGAGGCGGTACGGCAGTGGCTGCCCGCGGTCGTGGGGGAGGGGTACGCCGACCGGATCCTGTGGGTGTCGACGTACCACTTCCTCCGCAAGGTCGCGGCGACCTTCACCGACGAGGAGCACCGCGTGCTGCTCGTCGGCGAGGCGGCCCACCTCTTCCCGCCCTTCGGCGCCCGCGGCATGAACAGCGGCATCGCGGACGCGGCGGCGGCAGCGGCGGCGGTGGCCGCCGGCACCACGGAGGCGGTCGCGGAGTTCGCGGCGGCCCGGCGGACGGCCGCCCTGTTCAACAGCGCGGCGGCCGGCGCCGCTCTGGACCATCTGCGGCCCAGCCGCCGGACCGTACGGGCGAAACAGTGGGCCGCGGCGGCCCTGGCTCCCGTACTGCCCTGGTGCGGGGCCTGGTTGGAACACGCACCGTACGGTCCCAGGCACGGATCACCGGCGAGCGCAGGCCGGAAGTACTGACCGGAGCACCTTCAAGCACCGGCCGTACTGACGGACGTACTGAGAGGGGAAAGTATCTTGATGACACAACCGGCAACCGCAGAGGGCCTGTTGGCGTGGATGCCCGGCCGTGGCCTGATCGCCGGCCTGGCGGCCGACACGCAGCTGCTGGTCGCGGACTCCTGGCTCGTCCGGGACGGGCAGGTACGCGGGCTCGACCGGCACCGGGAGCGGTTCCTGCGGGCCTGCGGCGACTGCGGAGGTCCGGCCCCCGATCAACTCGACGAGTTCTGGCGGGACATGACGGCAGCGCTGCCCCGTACGGGATCGTGGTTTCCGCGCGTCGAACTCGTGGCCGGCTCCCTCCAGTTGCGGCTGCTCCTGCGGTACGCGCCGTCGATCGCTCCGGAGGTACGCGTGTGGGCGGCCGGCCAGCCGGACCCGAGAACCGTGCCACGACGCAAGGGACCGGACCTGGACGTCCTCGCCCGGGTCCGGCAGCGGGCGAGGGGACAGGGCGCGGAGGAGGCGGTACTGATCGCCCCCTCGGGACTGGTGCTGGAGGGGGCGACCTCCAGCGTGCTGTGGTGGGAGGACGACACCCTGTGCCTGCCCCCGCAGCAACTGCCGATCCTGGCCGGTGTCACCACCGGCCTCATCCAGGAGCGGGCCGTGCACACCGGCATCCGGATGGCCCACCGCGAGCGGACCCTGGAGCAGCTCGCCGGGCGGGAGGTGTGGCTCGTGAACGCCCTGCACGGAATCCGGCCGGTGATCGGCTGGGAAGGCCGGCCCATGGAAGCGGGTCAGGACCTCTTCGCCAAGGAATGGCGGGAATGGCTCGACGGCCTGATGGAGCCCCTGCCCGCCGCCTGATCCGATAAAGAGAGAAAGGTTCGCGCCGGACCGAAATCATTCGGCCCGGCGCGATTGGTCATATCCGGATTCAGTAAATTTTGGAGATCACTTCTTGGGTGAAACGATCACTTCTTGAGTGTCACTGGGATCGCTCAGGCCTATTTCTGGGCAGGCTGATAAGCGCCCGGAACCATCCTCGTCGCGATGGCGATGCGGTTGTACGCGTTGATGACGGTGGCCGCCCAGATCAGTGCCGCGAGCTGTGCCTCGTCGAAGACCTCGGCCGCCTCCGCGTAGACCTCGTCCGGGACGTGCCCGTCGTGCACCAGCGTGACCGCCTCGGTCAACGCCAGCGCGGCGCGCTCCCGTTCGCTGAAGAAGGGCGTCTCCCGCCAGGCGTTCAGCGCGTACACACGCTGCTCGCTCTCGCCCTGCGCACGGGCGTCCTTCGTGTGCATGTCGATGCAGAACGCGCAGCCGTTGATCTGCGAGGAGCGAATCCGGATGAGTTCAAGGAGCTCCGGCTCGACCTTGGCGTCCTGCGCCGCCAAAACGGCCGCGCCGTGCAGCGCGCCCATTGCTCCGGACACGTCGGGGGTTATTTTCTTGAGGGCCACGCGGGGTGTGGATTCAATCTTGGGCATGTGCCGACTCTATCCGCCTCATGGACTCCATGAAACGGAAACAGTGCGAATAGTCGTGCGACGATTTACCGGAAGGACGGCTATCGTGCGGTCATGACCGGATCCGGGGAACTTCCACTGCTCTTCCTCGATGTCGACGGCCCGCTCATTCCCTTCGGGGCGGCATCGGGGCAGTGCCCGGGCGGGTATCCGACCTACGGGCCGGACCCGGTGGGGCCCGACGAGAATCCGCTCCTGGCCAGGATCAATCCCGCGCACGGACCCCGTTTGAGGGCTCTGCCGTGCGAGCTGGTCTGGGCCACCACCTGGATGGCCGAGGCGAACGAGACCGTCGCCCCGCGGCTCGGTCTCCCCGAACTGGCCGTCGTGACCTGGCCGGAGACGGGCGACGAGGAGGCCGAACGGGACGCGCGGCGCGGACTGCACTGGAAGACCCGCGCCCTGGTCGACCGGGCAGCGGGCCGGGCGTTCGTCTGGGTCGACGACGAGATCACCGACACCGACAGGGCCTGGGTCTCCGCACACCATCGAGGGCATGCCCTGCTGCACCGGGTCGACTCCCGCCGCGGCCTCACCGACGCGGACTTCGACGCCCTCGACGAGTGGCTGGCCGCCGAAGCCGCCGACGGTTCCTGACTCCTGGAGCACTCGACGGGCCTCCCGCCTCCATACGACGCTCCATATGACGGTGTGATCAAAGCATCGTTTAATGGGGAAAATCGTGATCATTCACTGCGGGAGCAGCCCATGTCGCCAACGCGGTCCAGTACAGGGGACGGGCCGGCTGCGGCCGGGCGGCTGCGCAGGCTGGGGGAGTGGTGCGCCCGGCACTTCGTGATCGTCATCGTGGCCTGGCTGGTCGTGCTGGCGGCCCTTCAGGTGCTGGACCGCTCGTTCGGCGGAGACTACTCGGACGACTTCCAGCTCCCCGGTGTCCAGTCGGAGAAGGGCCTGGACGTACTGAAGGAGCACGACCCGGCGGCGGGCGGCTACAGCAGCCAGATCGTGCTGCGAGACGACAAGCAGTCCCTGACGTCGGTGAGCTCGCAGATGAGCCAGACGATCACCGACCTGCAGAAACTTCCCCACGTGCTCTCGGCGCAGAACCCGTTGACGGCCCCGTCCCAGCAGTCGTCGCAGTCCTCGGGGCAGTCCCAGCAGCCGAACGTGGGCCCACTGTCCAGCGACGGGAAGACCGGCTACATCACGATCCGCTTCGACGTGCAGCCGTCGACACTCGGCGACTCGTACCTCGACGGAGTGGACAGCTCGGTGCAGCCCCTGAGGTCGGCGGGCGTGGAAGTCGAGTACGGCGGCCCCCTCGGTGAACTCGCCAGGCCCGCCCCCGACGACCGGATCAGCGAGCTGATCGGATTCGCGGTGGCGATCGTCGTCCTGCTCGTCGGCTTCGGCAGCGTGCTCGCGGCGGGCATCCCGCTGCTGACCGCCCTGATCAGCGCCGTGGGAGGGCTGGCCTGCCTGGGGCTGCTCGCCTCGGCCTTCACCTTCGCCACGGTGTCCCCGACGCTGGCCACCATGATCGGCCTGGGCGTGGGCATCGACTACGCGCTGTTCCTCATCACCCGCCACCGGCAGAACCTCATGAACGGTGACGACCCGGTCCGTGCGGCGGGCCGGGCCACCGCCACCAGTGGCCGGGCCGTACTCGTCTCCGGCTGCACGGTGATCATCGCCCTGGCCGGGCTGTCCGTCTCCGGAGTCAGCTTCATCGGCCTGCTGGGCGTGGCCGCGGCCGTGACGGTCGTCTCGGCCGTCGTCGGCGCGCTGACCCTCGTCCCCGCCCTGCTCGGGCTCATCGGCCACCGCATCGACCGCTACCGCGTGCGCCGCCCCGTCGCTGAGACGAACGCCGCCCCGGGCGAGCCCGTGGAGGGCACCTGGCACCGCTACGCCCAGCGCGTGCAGCGCCGCCCCTGGTGGTTCCTGGTCGGCGGAGTTGTCACGGTCCTCGTGCTGGCGATCCCGGTGCTCTCGATCCAGCTCGGCCACATCGGCGACGGCGCGGACCCCAAGTCGTTCACCGACCGACGGGCCTACGACCTCATGTCCGACGCCTTCGGACCCGGCTCCAACGGCCCGTTGACCGTCGTCATCGACCAGACCTCCGTACCGTCCGACCAGCGTTCGTCGCTGGCGACACAGGCGCAGAAGTCCCTCACCGATGTGCAGGGCGCGGCCACGAGCACACAGCTCACGCCCACCCAGGACGGTGACGTGCTGGTGGGCACGGTCTACTCCAAGGAGGCTCCGCAGAGCGCGGACACCACCGACCTGACGAACCGCCTGGTCGACGAGACCCTGCCCCAGGCCGTCTCGGGCACCGACGCCAAGGGCTATGTCACGGGCACCACGGCCGCCCAGGTCGACTTCCGTGACATCGTCGCGGAGCGCCTCCCGCTGATCATCGCGGTGGTGGTCGCCCTGGCCTTCCTCATCATCCTGATGGTCTTCCGCGGACTGCTGGTCGCCCTCAAGGCTGCTGTCCTCAACGTCCTGTCCATCGCGGCCTCGTACGGCGTGGTCGTCGCCGTCTTCCAATGGGGCTGGGGCGGGCCCGCGTTGGGAGTGTCGGGCAAGGTGCCCATCGAGAGCTACGTGCCCATGATGATGTTCGCCATCATCTTCGGCCTCAGCATGGACTACGAGATCTTCCTGCTGTCGCGCGTCCACGAGGCCTGGATGCGCACCGGGGACGCGAAGGCCAGCGTGGCGCACGCCCTGGAGATCACCGCGCGTGTCATCACCTGCGCCGCCCTGATCATGGTGAGCGTCTTCGCCGCGTTCATCGTGAGCGACAACATCGTTGTCAAGATGCTCGGGCTCGGCCTGGCGGTGAGCGTACTGATCGACGCAACTGTCGTACGCCTGCTCCTCGTTCCGGCCGTCATGACCCTGCTCGGCCGTCACGCCTGGTGGACGCCGGGCTGGCTGGACCGGATCATGCCGCACGTGGATCCGGAAGGGGACCACGACTGAACCGGCGGGGCGTCGTCGCGATCCGTATGGGAGGTGCGGGCCCCCGCCTGCGCAGGGGCCCGCGGTCGGTCAGCAGGCCGAGTTGGTCTGGGTGAGCAGGCCGAGCCGCCACGGCAGACTGTTGTAGTCGCCGCTCGCGCTCGGGTCCTTGCCCTGGTAAAGGTACTGAAGCCGACAGGAGTTGACGGTCAGGGTCTGGTCGTTCCCGGCACGGACGAGTTCACCGTGGCTGATGTCCCTGGTCCAAGTCCCCGAGGGGAAGCTGACGTTGTTGGCCCGGGCGAACGGGTTGCTCTCGGACGCGGCCAGCGGAGACCACGAACCGGCGAGGCTGCCGGCGGTCCAGGACCGGAAGTAGCGCCGCCCGTCCGACCCGATCGCCTCGACGAGCAACAGGTACTGGTTGGTGTCCTGCACCTTGTAGACGTTGCTCGCTTCGAACAGGGCGTACTTGTTGGGGTCCTGGGCCGCGATGAGGGTGTTGGTGAACCCGTTCGGGAACTGGCCCAGCGTCGTCTGCGAGCGGTACAGATGCCCGTTGTCGTCGGAGGAGAAGAGGTAGCAGTTGGCGCTGTCGCAGATCACCCACATGTCCACCCAGTAGCCGCTGCCGATGTTCTGGCGGATGATGTCCGGCATCGACGAGTAGAAGTGGCGCGGCGCGCTCCAGCCGTTCGGATTGCTGATGTCGGTGTTCGTGGAGTACGACGCGTTGCCGGTCTGGTAGACGAGGTACCACGTGCGCTGCGGAGCGAAGTAGAACACCTGCGGCGCGGCCCGGTATCCGGTGCCTATGGCGCTGCGGTCCAGATAGTGGTGCGTGGCCGAGGACGCCTGGGACCAGTCGGTGAAGTTCAGGTACACGAGGTTGTAGCCGGACGCGCTCGCGACGCTGGCGAAGACGTGCCACCTGCCGTTGTGGTGGACGACCGACGGGTCCTTGAGCCCGGCGATGTTGTGCGTCGAGTCCGACTTCGGGGACATCAGCACGCCGCTGGAGCTCCAGCTGTAACTGCCGGGCAGGGCGGCGGCGTCGGACGCACTCCGCGGGGCCGTATCGGACGCACTTCGCGTGGCTGCGGTGGACTCCGTCCTTGGTGGCGAGGCGGGCACCGTCCCCGTGGCGGCAGTGCCGCCCAGCGAGGTCAGCACCGACTGGAAGGCGGGCTTCTTGTTGCCGCTCCGGTCGAACAGCAGCGGGTTCTCCCCGGCCCGCCAGGAGTCGCTGTCCCGGATGCCCCACACCGTGATGCCCGTGCAGCGTGACACGTTCATGCAGGCCCTCACCGTGTTCGCGTACGCCGTCGTCGGGGCCTGCGCGATGTCCAGTTCGGTGATCTGTACGTCCACGCCGAGCGCGGCGAAGTTCGCCAGCGTGGTCTGGAAGTTGGACGGCGGCCCGCCGGTGCCGAAGTGGGCCTGGAAGCCGACGCAGTCGATGGGTACGCCGCGTGCCTTGAAGTCGCGCACCATGCGGTGAGCGCCTGAGTGGCGTAGTTGAAGAGGGCGAATCGGTAGCCCATGAAGAACTGCCAGCTGTTGCCCATGGTGAAAGCGGGCCCCAGGCGGACGAAGTCGGTGCCGTCGGTGCTGTAGGAGAAGGTCCCGGGCCGGGCTGCGCCGGGGCGGATGTCGGCGTTCGCGCGCAGCCAGATGCGGCCCCCGGAGATGTTGGCGCTCGCCACCTCCGTACCGATGCCGGTGGTGTTCCAACTGCTGTCCATCGTCAGTCCGTTGACCATGACGACCCTCGTCGCACCGCCGTCCCGCCTGACGCCGATCCACGCCGAAGAGTCACGCAGCAGCGCGAGCCCCGCCCGGTCGCCGTCGCGCATCGTTGAGTGGTCCAGCTGGATAGTGGCGGTGGACGTTGGGCCCTGGATACGGTGGGTGAGCGTGTTCCGGGCCCAGTACAGGTCGTTGGTGACCGTCGCGGTCCTGAGGGTCAGGCCGTTGCCGACGGTCCATCGGCTGTTGTCCGGGTTGTGGTTCCACTCCCACTTCGGCCTGAGGGCCGTCCCGTCGAACGTGTCGACGCCGGTCATCGGGGTGACCTGCCGGGGCGGGGCCGGGACGACGGGGCTGGGATACGACGCTCCCCAGGCTCCGTCGACCAGCTGCACGACGGGCCAGCCGTCCGAGGTCCACGTGACCGGCGCCAGGACGGGGATCCGGCCGCCGGGGTAGGCGTCCACGAACGCCAGGTAGTACCAGGCCCCGCCCGGTGTCTGGACGAGACCGCCCTGGTGCGGGACCCCGCCGCCGGCGACCGGTCCGCGCAGGTCGAGGAGGACCTGCCGCATCGTGTAGGGCCCGAAGGGACCGCTCGTCGACTTGAGGATGTACTGACCGTTGGCCGGGCGGGTCAGGAAGATGTAGTAGTTCCCGTTGATCCTGTAGAAGCGTGAGCCCTCCAGGGTGCCGACACTCGACGGAGTGGTGAACACCTGCTGTGCGCGGACCTGGGTGCGTCCGTCCGCGGAGAGCTGGGCCACGCTGATGGTGGTGTTGCCGTACGCCACGTACAGCGTGTCGTCGGTGTCCACGAGCAGCCCCGCGTCGTAGTACGCGGTACCGATCGTGGTGAGTCTGCTCCAGGGGCCCTCGACGGCGGTCGCGGTGTGGATGTACGTCCTGGCGAAGTCGATCTGGCCGAGCCAGTAGAACGTCCGGTTGCTCGGGCGGTAGGCGAGTGACGACGCCCAGATGCCCCTTACGTAGCCGCGGGCGCCGTTCAGGTCGTACTTGGACCCGAAGTCCAGCACCGGCACCGAGTGGCCGGCGAACTCCCAGTTGACCAGGTCGTACGAGCGGAGGATGGGCGCCCCCGGTGAGTAGTGCATCGTAGAGGCCGAGTAGTAGTAGGCGTTGCCGACGCGGATGATGTCGATGTCCGCGAAGTCCTGCCAGAGCACGGGGTTGGTGTAGGCCGCGGCGGCCGAGGAGTCCAGTGCCGCGGTGTGTGCCGCCGACTGCGCGGCCGCGGTGCCGGGCAGAGCGGCTCCCACGGCCAGGCCGCTCGCCGCGCCCAGTGCCTTCCGGCGACTGTGGGGTTGTTCGAGCCATGACATGTCGAACGCTCTCCTTGTGCGGGGGACGAGGAGGTGCGGCGGATCAGCAGGTGCTGTTCGTCTGGGTCAACAGGCCGAGGCGATAGGGGAGTTGGGGGTAGTCGCCGGCGGCCGACGGGTTGAGGCCCTGGTAGAGGAACTGCAGACGGCAGGGGTTGATCGTCATGGTCTGGTCGTTGCCCGCGCGGATGAGTTCGCCGTGGCTGATGTCCTTGGTCCACGCGCCGGAGGGGAACGTGACGTTGGTGGCGCGGGCGAACGGGTTGGCCTCGGTGGCCGCCAGCGGCTGCCACTGACCGGTGAGTCCCTGGGCCGTGAAGGAGCGGTAGTACCGCCTGCCGTCGCCGGCGAAGGCCTCCCACAGCAGCAGATAGGTGTTCGTGCCCTGTACGCGGTAGACGGCACCGCCCTCGAAGAGGGCGGACTTGGAGTCCTGGAGCACGAGTTGGGTGTTGCGGAAGCCGCCCGGGAACTCACCGACGCTGGTCTCGGAGCGGTACACACGGCCGTTGTCGTCCGCGGAGAACAGGTAGCACATGGCGCTGTCGCAGATGGTCCAGTAGTCGAGCGTGCCCGACGGGGCGGCGTTCTGGAACGTCCTGGGCGCCGACCAGCTCTGCGGGTTGCCGGGGTTCGTGCTCGTGGAGTACGAGGGCGGGCCGGTCTGGTGGACGAGGTACCACAGGTTCTTCGGCGCGAAGTAGAAGACCTGCGGGGCCGCCCGGTAACCGGTGCCGATGTTGGGGTTGGTGTCCAGGTAGGTGAGCGGGGCCGCCGAGGCCCCCGACCAGTCGGTGAAGCTCGTGTAGGCCAGGCTCCAGGACCCGGCCGTGTTCGCGGTCGTCATGAAGACGTGCCACTTGCCGTTCGCCTGGACCACTGTCGGGTCCTTGACGGAGACGACGGGGTGACTCGCGTCGGGCTTCGGGGAGATCAACTGACTGCTGGACGACCACGTGAAGCTGCTCGGAAGTTGCGCCACGACCACCGATTCCTTCGGAGGCGGAGCGCGGAGTACGACCGGGTGGGAACGGCGAGCAGCGACATAGCCAGCCCCAGCAGGAAGAGCATGGCCGCGCGGCGGGCGCGACGGGCGTCGTGGATGTGCTGATGGCGCGGGCGTAAGTCGTGTACGGGTGCGGGCATGTGGGCTCCCAAGGGAGGTCGGGGCTCGCCGCACGAACACCAGGTGCGCTCTTCGTCCGGAACGGTGGCGTGGGGGGAGAGCCTTACCGGTACGGGTGATGTGGTGATGCGGGTGCTGTCGTGCCCCGGTTCGTGCGGCGTGCGCATGAACCGCTGCGGCCAAGTCATTGTTCGTGCAGTCGAACATCGACCGGCCAGTTGGACGCCTTGGATGATAGGAGCCTCACCAGGAGCGTCAATACCTCTCGCATCATTCGGTTCCAGGGTCGCATCTTTCGGTGCGGTCTCACGGGGTCCTCGGAGCCCGCTCCCGCCTCGGGATCCACCTCCGTGTCACGCCCTTCCCGGCCCGGGAGCGCGAGTCGTGATCAAGTCGAAACATGGTGAACTCGTGAAGGATTGACGAGAGTTGTGAAAGGTGACAAGAATTCGGATCACTCCACTCCGCTGTGTCTCAAGCGAGTGAAGTGGCGCGAGTGACTCGGTCGCGCACGCCTTCGTTGCGTCCCCCCGCGTCGGTCACATGCGCTCAGCCACCTCCCACACATTTCGATCCATAGAGGCCCATCTTGTCGCGTTCGCAACAACCCAGGATTCCGGCTGCCCTCGCAGCGTCCGCTTTCCTCGCAGCCGCCGCCGTGCCCGTGTTCGGGGCGGGCGTCGCAAACGCCACGCCCGGCGGGACCTGCCAGTCGGCCACCGTCCAGTACCGTCTCGTCGGCGCCGACGGAGGTGTCGTCGGCGAGGACTGGACCTCGCAGGGCGGATTCCGTTCCTGGGACACCGTCCCCGGGCCCGTCGAGGTCCGGCTGGCCCCCGGCCAGAAGGTCGCGGACGGCTGCAAGTACCCCGTCTCCCTCGCCGAATACACCACCGAGGGGCCGAACTGGGCCACTTCCGGTCGCCAGACCATGGTGGACAAGACCACCGTCTACCTCACCGCCGCGGACGTGGCCGGTGACGACGACGCGAAGCGGACCTGGCAGAAGCTGGCCGTGAAGCTGCCCGACTGCTACGGCCAGATCGACCTGTACGGCGACGACATCGCGTACGACGGCAAGACGGGCGAGGGGCACGGCCCTGCCCCCTACCAGCCCGACGGCGTCAACACTCCGTACCACCTCATAGCGGCGTGGAACGGCGGCGAGAAGGAGTGCGCCGACAGCCCGCCGGACTCCCCCTCCCCGGCCCCGACGCCTTCGGGGCCGACCCCGGCGACTCCCGCGGGCAGCACTCCGCCCGCGGAGGAGACGACTCCGCCGACCACCCCCAAGCCCTCGGCGACGCCTCCCACGACGCCGGACGTGCCGCCGCTGTCGTCGAAGCCGCCCGTCACCCCGGAGCCGTCGTCCAGCGACAGCACGCCGCCGCTGGCGGAGACGGGCGCCGGCGCGCCGGTCGGCCTGATCGCCGGTGGCGCTGCCGTGGTGATCGCCCTGGGCGCCGGTGCGGTGTTCGCGGCCCGCTCGCGTCGCTCGTGACGGACGTGCACGGGATCGTCCTCGTGCCGTAGCGCACCCCTACGGCCCCGCCCCCCGGCCGGCACCATCCGTGCCGGCCGGGAGGCGGAGCCGTTGCCCGAGGGGTCACGTCACGTTCAGGGGGCGATGCCCACGCCGTCGATCCGGCTCCAGGACTTCTCCTGGGCGGCGGTCATGGCGGGCCAACGCAGCCCGCCCGGGCGGGGGTCGACCCGTGTGGCGTACGAACGGGGGTAGAAACCCGGGTCGTAGAAGCAGCCGGTGCCGTACTTCTTGTCGAACGCGCCGCAGGACGCCGCGAGCGACTTCGGCGTCGGCTTTCTTTCCGGTGCGTACCCAAGTGTTCAGAGCGGAGATGGAGTTGGCGTACTCGGAATTGCTCAGCCCGCTGTGTTCGCTTTCCCGGGTGAAGGACTGCACGAGCTTCTTGTCCCGGTGCGCGCCCCGAAGGCTGTCGCGGTAGGCCGCCTCGTGCTCGATGAACGCCGTCGGATCGTCGATGGCGTGGAGCGTGAGGACGGGAATCGAGACCTTGCCCGTGAGGTCACTGTCGTACGACAGATCGCGAACGGCGGTCGGATCCGCGGAGAACCGTTCGACGCCCGCGTTGAGCGCCTTGTCGTCATGGGACCCGGAATAGTGAACGCCCTTGTTGCTGAACGGATTTCGCCCGCCGAGCCGGGTGTGCACGATGTCGCGGAAGGTGAACGTCGCGAATCGCAGATGCGACTCCAGGGTGCGCTCCGGAATACCCGTGACCGCGAGGATGTCGTCCAGATTGCGCTGCTGCAGAGCGGTCCGCTCCTCGGCGGGGGAGGCGAATCCCGTGCATTCCTCCAGGCGGGCGCGCAGCCCCGCGCTCGTCATGGTCGAGGTCGCACGCAACCCCTCCCACAGCGGGTACTGGGGCTCGGTGGGACGAGGGTGGTTCCGGCAGTAGTACTGGTAGACCACCCGCAGCCAATCGCTCCCGATTCGGGAAGGACCGTACAAACGGTAGAGGAAGGTCCGAGCAGCCGCTCGGCGTCCGGTGAGCGCCGACGGCCGACCGAGGTGGGTCAGCGCAGATGCTTCTCGAAGAAGTCCATCGTCGTGTCCATCGAGGCCGGCCACTGCGGGGCGAACGTGTGGTGCTCGCCCTTGTACTTCACCAGCTCGACGTCCTTGCCCGCCTTCTCGAACGCGGCGGTGGTCCGTTCCGACCAGACGATGGGGCAGCTCTCGTCGGCGGTGCCGTGGTGGATGAGCAGCGGTTCGGTCACCCGGTCGACGTAGGTGATCGGGGAGGCTTCCTTCCAGAACCTCGGGTTCTCCTCAGGGGTGCCGTGCGTCTTGTCGATCTGGGCGACGACCGGGTCGCCGTCGCCGCGCTGGAAGTGGTCGATGTTCTCGTCCGGACGTGAGCTCACGGGGGCGAACACCACTGCGGCGTCGACCAGACCGGGCGCGACGACCAGCGTGTTGTACACGACGCCGCCGCCCATCGACCGTCCCAGCATGCCGATCCGCTCGCCGTCGATCTCAGGACGCCCCGACGAGCGCAGCGCCATGACGGCGCCGATCGTGTCCTCGGTGTAGCCGAGGCGCTGGTTGACGTCATTGTCCGGGTCGTCGTCGGAGCCCGCGTGGTTGCGGTAGTCGGTGTGCAGGACCACGTAGCCGTTGCGGGCCAGCAGTTCCTGCTCCCGGGCCAGTCCGCGGCCGCTGGTGTAGACGGCCGGGTCGATGTACCCGTGCGCCAGTACCAGGGCGGGGAAGGGCCCCTTGCCCCTGGGGATGTTCATGATTCCCGAGATCGTCAGCCCGTTGGCCTCGTACGTGACCGCGTACTGGGTGTAGGCGTCGGTCCGCACGCGTACGTTCCCGAGCTTGAGGTCGGAGCCCCGGTGCTCGCGCTGGATCAGCCCCGGGATCGACACGGGGTTGGCCGGAGTCGGGGTGGGGGTGGGGGTGGGCGTTGCGCTGGGGGTCTTGGCGGAAACGCGGGCCGAGGTCGGCGGGCTCGTGGGCTCGGCGTCGCCGTCCCCTGTGCAACCGGCAGCGGCCACCAGCACCAGCCCCGCGGCACCACGGTCCACGCTCCGACACGGCATACGGCCGGTATCCCCCGATCGGCCGCTACGAGCGGTGCCGTACGAGTTCTCGACGGCGGGACGGCCGGGAGGGCACCATCCCGCGGCCGTCCATCAGCCCGGGACGGCGGCCGCACCGCTGGAGGTGACCTGGCTCCCCGTGCCGGAGAAGATGACCCCGGGTTCGGAGGGCGCCTGGTTCAGTACCCACAGACCGATCAGCGTGGCGAGCGTGAAGACGACCGCGATCAGGACCGCGAGCACGAGTCGGCGACGCCGCTCACGGCGCAGCCAGTCGCCGCGGGCCGTGCGGTAGGCGTCGGGGGCCGGGTGCACCTCGCCGGCCAACGCCTCCAGGGCCGCGCGCAGCTCTTGTTCCGTACGGTCCGGCTCGTGTTCCGTACGGTCCGGAGAGGTGTCGTTCATCGCCGGGCCTCCATCGCCTGGGTCAGGGCGGCGATGCCGCGTGCGGTGTGTGTCTTGACCGATCCGCAGGAGATTCCCATCGCGGCGGCTATCTCGCTCTCCTTCAGGCCGAGCCAGTGGCGCAGCACGAGCGCTTCGCGCTGCCGCGCGGGCAGTTGCTGCAGCGCGTCGATCAGTACGCGCTGGTCGTCGTGGAGCAGCGCGGTGCTCTCGGCGGAGGCCACGACGTCGCTCGGCGGGTTCTCGACGTGCCTGCGTGCGACCTGGAGGTGGCGTATCCGCATCCGGGTCAGATTGCACACCGTGACCGCAGATAGGCCTCCGCCGCCTCGGAGTCCCGCAGCCGGCGCCACTTCCGGTAGATCTGGTAGTACGCCTCGGCCACGACGTTCTCCGGGTCGTCGGCGCCGAGCAGTACGGCCAGGCGCAGCATCGAGGAGTAGTGCACCTCGAAGAGCCGGGCCAGGGCGGCTTCGCGTTCCAGGTCGACGGGATCCCCGACCGCGGGGGAGAGGGCGGTCTCCTCGGGCGGGCCTTCGCGTACGCCGTCGGGGCGGGACTCTTCGTCGAGGCCGGGACGGTCCGTGCCCGGCGGCCGGGCCGTCGCCGCGCGCGGAAGGCGTGGCTCGGGGACGGCGGCCGGAACAGCCTGCGCCACCGTCGAGCGGGTGTGCTGTCTGCGTCTCACGGGTTGGTGGCTCCCGTCTCGGGGCGGCGCCTGACGGTCAGGCGCGACGGTAGGTCGGTGGCATCGGCGCCGCGCGGGACGCCGAGCCGTTCGAGGGCCGCGGTGCCGACCAGGGCGACGGCCAGATTGAGGAGCAGGGCCGCGAGTCCGGCGTAGATCTCCAGCGGCCGGCCGGCGGAACCGAAGGCCACGATGGAGGAGAACCCCTCGCGGACCACCAGGAACGTGCCGGCCGTCATGCCCACGGCCCAGCCGGCGATCAGCGCCCGCGGATGCATCCGGCCCGTGAACAGGCCGACGGCCACGGCGGGGAAGATCTGCAGAATCCATACTCCGCCGAGCAGTTGGAGGTTGATGGCGTCCTGGTCGCGCAGCCCGAACACGAAGGCCACCGCCCCCACCTTCGCGGTGAGCGAGACCGCCTTGGCGATGCGCACCTGGCGTTTCGGCGTGGCCGTCGGCTGCACGTACTCGACGTACACATTGCGTACGAAGCAGGTCGCGGCGGCGATCGACATCACGGCGGCCGGGACGAGCGCCCCCACGACGATCGCGCCGAACACCAGCCCGGCCAGCGGCCCCGGCATCAGCCGCTCGACCAGCATCGGCACGGCCGCCTCGGCGCCTCCCTCCGGGGCCTGAACGCCCGCCGCGAGGGCCGCGACGCCGAGGAAGCCGAAGAGCGCGAGCAGGCCCGTCCAGGCGGGCAGGGCGACGGCGACCTTGCGCAGGGTTCGCGGGCTGTCGGCGGCGAATCCGGCGGTGAGCACGTGCGGGTACATCAGCAGGGCCCGCGCCGAGCCCAGGGCGAGGGTGGCGTAGGCGGGCTGCTGCTCGGGGGAGAGGAGCAGGGCGGAGTGCGCCGTGTCCGTACCACCGAGCCGTTGCGCGGCCCGGTCGAAGAGCGGACCGGGGCCGCCGAACCGGTCGAGGACCAGCCAGCAGACCGCGGTGAGCGAGACGAAGACGGCCACCGCCTTGAGCGCGGAGATGACCGCGGGCGCACGCAGCCCGTGCCGGTACGTCGCGACCGCGAGACCCGCGAAGAGCGCCACCATCACCAGATCGCCCGCCGCGCCGCGCGGATAGACGCCCCCGGCGGTGAGCACCGCGCGGATGCCCAGCAACTGCAACGCCAGATACGGCATCGTCGCCAGGATCCCGGTGAGCGCGACGACCAGGGCCAGCGGCGGCGAACCGTACCGTCCACGGACGAAGTCCCCCACGGTCACGTAGCCGTGGCGGCGGGCCACCGCCCACAGGCGGGTCAGCAGGACGAAGGCCAGCGGACAGACGATCACCGTGTACGGGACCGCGAAGAAGGCGGGCGCCCCGTTCCCGTACGCCAGGCCGGGGACGGCGGTGAAGGTGTACGCGGTGAAGATCGTGCCGCCCAGCAGCAGCCAGGTCCACACCGGACCCAGGCTCCGGTCGGCCAGTGCCCAGCCCTCCAGGGACGGCAGCCGGTCGGTGGGGCGCAGACGGCGCGCCGTGACGGCGAGCAGCGACGCTCCGCCGATCACGGCGAGAAACGTCGCGGTCATGGCGACATCCGCCATGGGTCACCGTCCTTGGTGTGCCTGTGCCCTTGCCGGAGAGTTGCGCGGGCACCCCACTCGGAGGACAGGGAACCGGCGGGAAATCTTCTGGAAATTCGCTGTCAACCAGTTGCGGCCGGTGGGCAACTCTTGCACAGACCGACAAGCACGGGGAGAGGAGCGCAGGTCATGGCACCCACGGGTCATCACCGGCTACGGCGCGTCGCGATCGCCGTACTGCTCCTCGCGCCCGCCGCCGGTCTGCTGTGGGTCCCCTGGTACGCCGGTGAGAGCCCACGGCTGGCCGGGACGCCGTTCTTCTACTGGTACCAGCTCGCCTGGGTGCCGGGCTGCGGCCTGTGCCTCCTGGCCGCGTACACGCTGACCAGGCACGACCGCCACGACCCTTAGCTCGTACGCGTTCCGCAACCCGCACCGCCGACCCGTACGCATCCGTACCACCACACATCACCGTAGAGGTGAGGAGCCGCCATGCCCACGTCAGTCATGCCCGAATCCGGTCGCCCGGCGCCGGAAGAGCCGCCGCCCGCACGCTCCCGGATGACACCGCGGTCGATGCTCCTGTGGGCCGCGGTCGCCCTGATCGGCGCGATCGGCTGGGGTGTCCTCGCGCTGGCCCGCGGCGAGGAGATCTCCGCGGTCTGGCTGGTGGTGGCCGCCCTCGGCTCGTACGCCATCGCCTACCGCTTCTACTCCCGTTTCGTCGCGCGGCGCGTACTGCGGCCCGACGACCGGCGGGCCACTCCAGCCGAACGCCTGGAGGACGGAGTCGACTTCCAGCCGACCGACCGCCGGGTACTGCTCGGCCATCACTTCGCCGCGATCGCCGGCGCCGGGCCGCTGGTGGGACCGGTGCTCGCGGCCCAGATGGGATATCTGCCGGGCACTCTGTGGATCGTCGCCGGAGTGATCTTCGCCGGGGCGGTGCAGGACATGGTGGTGCTGTTCCTGTCCATGCGGCGGGACGGCAAGTCGCTCGGGCAGATGGCCCGGGAGGAGATCGGCAGGGCGGGCGGGGCCGCCGCCCTGATCGCCGTCTTCGCCATCATGATTATCCTGCTCGGGGTGCTGGCCCTGGTCGTGGTCAACGCGCTCGCCCACTCCCCGTGGGGCACCTTCTCGGTCGCCATGACCGTCCCCATCGCCCTGTTCATGGGCTTCTGGCTGCACCGCATCCGGCCGGGCCGGGTCGTCGAGACCAGCCTGATCGGTGTGGCGCTGCTGCTCCTCGCCATCGTCGGCGGCAGCTGGGTCCAGGAGTCCTCGCTGGCCGACACCTTCACCCTCAGCCCGACGACCCTCGTCTTCTGTCTCGTCGGTTACGGCTTCGTCGCCTCCGTGCTGCCCGTGTGGATGCTGCTCGCACCGCGCGACTACCTCTCCACCTTCATGAAGATCGGCACCATCGCACTGCTCGCGGTCGGTGTGATCGTGGCAGCGCCCGTGTTGCGGACCGACGCGGTCAGCGATTTCGCCTCCTCGGGCACGGGCCCGGTATTCGCCGGATCCCTCTTCCCGTTCCTCTTCATCACCATCGCCTGCGGCGCGCTCTCCGGCTTCCACGCTCTGGTCGCCTCCGGGACCACCCCGAAGCTGATCCAGAAGGAGTCCCAGGTCCGCATGATCGGCTACGGCGCCATGCTGATGGAGTCGTTCGTCGCGATCATGGCGCTGATCGCCGCGGCCACCCTGGAACCCGGCCTGTACTACGCGATGAACGCGCCCGCCGGACTGCTCGGCACGACGGCCGAGTCCGCCTCCCAGGCCGTGGCGGGCCTCGGCTTCACCATCACCCCCGACCAGCTGACGCAGGCCGCCAAGGCGGTGGAGGAACAGACCCTCATCGCCCGCTCGGGCGGAGCACCGACCCTCGCCGTCGGTATGTCGGAGATCTTCTCCGGAGTCTTCGGCGGCAGCGCGATGAAGGCCTTCTGGTACCACTTCGCGATCATGTTCGAGGCACTGTTCATCCTGACCACGGTCGACGCCGGCACCCGCGTCGGACGCTTCATGCTCCAGGACATGCTCGGCAACGTCTGGAAGCCGATCGGCCGGGTCAACTGGAAGCCGGGCATCTGGCTGTGCAGCGCCCTCGTCGTGGCGGCCTGGGGCTACTTCCTCCACTCCGGCGCCACCGACCCGCTGGGCGGAATCAACCAGCTCTTCCCGCTCTTCGGCATCGCCAACCAGCTCCTCGCAGCCATCGCCCTCACCGTCTGCACGACCGTCCTCGTCAAGTCCGGGCGGCTGCGCTATGCCTGGGTCACCGGGGTCCCGCTGGCCTGGGTGGTAGCGATCACCTTCACCGCCGGCTGGCAGAAGATCTTCTCCGCCGACCCGCGCGTCGGCTTCTTCGCCCAGCGCGAGCGGTACGCCGACGGCATCGACGCCGGTCAGGTCCTGCCGCCCGCCAAGAGCCTCGACGACATGCACACCGTGGTCACCAACTCCACGGTCGACGGCGTCCTGATCGCCCTGTTCCTGCTCCTGGTGACCGTGGTGATCGTCAACGCGGCCGTGGTGTGCGTACGCGCCGTCCGGTCCCCCGTCCCGCTGCCGACGACCGAGACGCCGTACGTCGAGTCCCGCATCGACCTCCCGGAGCAGTCCGCCGAACCCCTTGCGGGAGCCCGGACATGAGCGTCCGCCGTTGGGCACGGGCCGTGCGCTGGTACCTGCGCGAGCTGACGGGGGAGGCGGAGTACGACCGCTACTGCGAGCGCCACATCCGCCACCACCCACTCGCCCCGGTACCGACACCACGTGAGTACGAGGCACTGCGGGCCCGGCACCGGGAGGACCATCCGCAGAGCCGCTGCTGCTGACCCGGAGCCCGCAGGAGGGCCGAGGCGGCCCGGCGTGCCAAGGGACGCCGGGCCCCTCTTCCGACTGCCGGTTCCACTCCCGGGCCGCCGAGGGCCGCTACTCCGTGCGCAGAGCCACAGCCGTACGGGCCTTGGCCGCCCAGCCCGCCGGGAGCATCGCGCCCAGCATCGCGATCGCGATCCCGGCCAGTCCCAGCAGCACCAACTGCCAAGGCACATACACATCGAGGACCGAGGGCGGCAGATCGGTGCCCGCGGCATGCCCCATCACCGGCAGCACGATGGCGTGCAGCGCGAACCCGGCGGGCACGCCGATCAGACCGCCGAGCACACCGATCCCGGCCACCGACGCGAGTACGAGGCCCACGGTCTGCCGCGGCGACATGCCGAGCGCCTTGCAGACGCCGAGGTCGTGGACGCGCTCCCGGGTGTCGATGACAACGGAGTTGAGCACGCCGAGGCCCGCCACGGAGACCAGCATGAGGGTGAGCAGCGCCGCCATCGACTGCAGGATGAGGACGAAGTTGTCCTGCTCCGAAGGGGAGTTGGCCATGGCGTCGCCGCCGAGCGGCTGAACCACCGCGGCGAGCTTCTCGGCGTACTCGGCGGGAGACACACCCGGTTCCACCTCGACGAGGAACGTCCGGGGTTCGGCCTTGGGGAAGTCGGCCATGCCCGCGTGGAGTTGCATGCCGTCGTCCTCCGTGTCGAAGGCCTCGCCGACGATCCGCAGGGTCCGGGTGTCTCCCTGGTGGGTCACCCGGACGGTGTCTCCCACCTTGGTGCCGGTCCTTTCCAGGAAGCCCGTCGCCACCACGACCTGACCCGCGCCGTCGATCCAGTGCCCGGTGATCATCTCGTAGCTGCCGGGCCGGGAATCCCCCTGGTAGAGGCTGATCGTGACCGAGCCGGTGACCCCGGCCACGGTGACGTCCTCCTGGGTCGTGGCGTAGTACGAAGCGGTGCCTTCCTGAGCCTCGACGGCGGTGCGTATCCGTGCCGGATCGGCGGGCGGGGCCTCGGACTTGCCCTCGGCCGGGGCTTCGGGTTTGACCTCGACCGGCTGGGGTCCGGGGCCGCCGGCGAACACGGTGACCGCGGCGCGGTCCTCGGGATCCTGCGCCTCGCCGACCGCGGTGAGGGACGCGGTGAGCCCCACCGCGAAGGTCGCCGCCACCGTACCGAACGCCACCGCGAGCAGCATCGCGCCCGTGCGGGCCGGGTGCGCGAAGGGACTTGCGGGGCCGTAGGTCACCGCCCTCGGCAACGGCAGCCGCCCCGCCACCCGG
>NZ_JAPWHT010000171.1:0-19974 GCF_027270795.1 Streptomyces sp. ActVer | reverse complement strand
TGCTCTTCCGATCTGGCGACAGCCGGAGGCGCCCCCCGTCAACCCCGTCACCCCCGTCACCCCTGTCGAGAGTCGCCGCGCCGGCCCGGACCCCGACTTCGAGCCGTACGACTTCCTGCCCCCCTCCGACTCCTTCGGCTCGCTCTGGCACGACGACGTCTCGCGTGAGGCCCGTTGGGCTGCTCTCAAGCAGGCGTCCGGCCCGACCGATCCCCCGGTGCAGGGGGACCGAACGGCCTGACGCGGGTCAGCGGGCCGCGTCCAGCCGGGCCCGCTGACCCGCCGTCAGTTCCAGGTCCACCGCTGCCAGGTTCTCGTTCAGCTGGGCCACCGAGGAGCAGCCGACGAGGGGTATCGCCGGGACCTCGCCGTCGATCAGCCATGCCAGGACCACCTGGTTGACCGTCGCGCCGGTCTCCTCGGCGACCGAGCGGAGTGCCGCCAGCCGGGCCGGAGTACCCGCGTGGTCGAACTCCGGGCCGAGCGGCTTGTCCTCGCGGACGTAACGGCCGGACAGGAGCGGGGTGTAGGCGACGAGCGTGAGGGACGGTTCGGCGCGCAGATAGCTGAGCAGGTCGCCGCCGGTCACGCCCTGGTCGCCGTCGGGCGAGAGCTGCCCGGGCAGGTCGGCGCGCTTGCGCAGATAACTGTGCTGGTACTGCAGGACCTCGTAACCCGGCAGGCCGGCCGCCGCCGCGAGGCTCCGGGCCCGCTCCAGGCGCCAGGTCCAGTGGTTGCTGGCGCCGAGCAGCCCGACCGTGTCCTCGGAGACGAGTTCGGCGAAGCCCTCGACGGTCTCCCGCAGGGGCACGGTCGTGTCCTCGATGTGGGCGTACAGCAGGTCCAGCTTCGGGACGCCGAGCCGCTCGCGGCTGCCCTCCACCGCCTCCCGGATCGCCTTGGCGGACAGCCCCTCCGGGTTGTCGGTGTAGCTCGTGCCCGGGGCGAGCGGCCGTGCGCCCAGCTTCGTGGCGATGACGATCTCGTCGCCGATGCCACGGCTGCGCCGCCAGCGGCCGAGCAGGGCCTCGCTCTCGCCGCCCTGCGTGCCATTGACCCAGAACGCGTAGTTGTCGGACGTGTCGATGAACGTGCCGCCGGCCTCGACGAACCGGTCGAGGATCGCGAACGAGGTCGCCTCGTCCGTGACCGTCCCGAACAGCATCGCGCCGAGGCTGAGGACGCTCACCTCACGGCGGGTCCCGGGGGCCGTTCCGATCGTGCGGTAGCGCATGCGGGTGTCCTCCCCTTGCGGCCCGCCGTGCGGCGGGCGTTGAGAGGAGCATGGATTTTGAAGCGCACTCCAAGTCAACCCGGAGCCACATCACGTACGAAACGATGCACTCGTACGAAGCCATGCACTCGTACGAAGCCACGCGTGCGTACGGAGACATGGCCACGCGCGCGGAGCGGGCCCGTCAGCCCTGCGTCCCCAGCAGCCCCCGCAGCTCCTCCGGCAGCAACTTGTCGCAGGACTTCTTCGCCGTGTTCGTGAGTGAGTCGTTCACGCACGTGTAGTAGTCGCTGTACACGAGCTGTGCCGTGAAGGTGGCCGCGACCATGGCGAGCGCCAGGGAGGCGGTGACCAGGCCGCTGATGGCCGCCGTGGTCTGGGGCCTGGCGCCCGAGGTGGGCGGCGCCGGGGTGTTCGGATCCGGTGTGCGCGGCGGCTTGCTGCGCAGCGCGCTGATCGCCCAGTACATGGCCAGCGCGCCGAGCAGGAGCGCCACGTACGGCCAGCTGAAGAGGGCGAAGAAGAACGCCCACATGCCGGACAGCAGCGCGAACCGGGCGCGGCGCTGGGCGGGGTCCGTCGGGTCCCAGCGCATTCCCGTGCCCGGGCCGCCGGGCCCCTCCGGTCCGTTCTGGCCACCGCCGGAGCCGCCGTTGGTACCGGGCCGGTCACCGAAGCGGCCGCCCTGCGCGGGTCCCGGCTGGCGGTCGCTCCACTGGCTGCCCCAGGGGGAGGAGCCGTCGCCCTGGCCGTCCTGCCCCTCGCGCTGCCCGCCCGCGGTCCGCCGCGGCTGCCAGGGCCGGTCGGGCGTGCCCTCGGGCGGCGGGGCGAAGGGGTTGTCGTCGGCAGGAGGCTGCGGCGGCTCGGGCCGTTGGCCGGAATCGGGCGCACCGGAGCCGCCCGCGCCACCGGAGCCGCCCCGGCCGCCCGAGGAGCCCTGCCCACCTGCGGAACCCTGGCCGCCCTCGGGCACGTCGTCGCTCTCCCGCGGCGGAGTGGGAGAAGGGCGCCGCTCGCGCAGCAGGAGCGGAGGGAGTCGGAGACTGCGGTCCGGCATCAGGTGTGCGTCTTCCCCTTGATGGTCTCTGGCGGCAACGTGTCCACAGAGCTGGTTACGTGTCCGGGGCTCGCGCCCAAGCGTTCGTACCCGTCCCTGGTCAACGTCCCGTGCGCAGAAGGCGTTCCCCTGTGCGCACCGTGTTCCCCGGGCGGATCCTCCACAGACGCTACCTTCCGGCCACGCCCCCGTCCCGTGGGGGCCGCTCGGTGTGCCGGTATCGTTGCTGACGGTCGGCCGCTTCGTAGACTTCCCCGTATCCGGGGGCTCGATGCATTCGTACGACCGTACAAACGCCGACCGTGGACACACTCTCTCCCGAGAGAACCCCGAGAACCCCGAGAACCCCCGAGAACTCCGAGAAAGGGCCCCGCCGTGGCCAAGGCCAAGCGCCTCGTCGTGCTGGTCTCCGGATCAGGTACGAATCTGCAGGCTCTCCTCGACGCGATCGCGTCGGAGGGGACGGCCGCCTACGGAGCCGAGATCGTCGCGGTCGGCGCGGACCGCGACAACATCGCCGGCCTGGAGCGCGCCGAGCGCGCCGGGCTTCCCACCTTCGTGTGCCGCGTGAAGGACCACGCCACGCGCGACGAGTGGGACAGGGCACTGGCCGAGGCCACCGGCGCGTACGAGCCGGATCTGGTCGTCTCGGCCGGGTTCATGAAGATCGTGGGCAAGGAGTTCCTGGCCCGCTACGGCGGCCGGTTCGTGAACACCCACCCCGCGCTGCTGCCGAGTTTCCCGGGGGCGCACGGCGTTCGCGACGCCCTCGCGTACGGCGCGAGGGTCACCGGGTGCACCGTCCACTTCGTCGACGACGGCGTCGACACCGGCCCGATCATCGCTCAGGGCGTGGTCGAGGTCCGGGACGAGGACGACGAGAGCGCTCTGCACGAGCGCATCAAGGAAGTCGAGCGAAGCCTGCTCGTCGATGTCGTGGGGCGGCTCGCCCGCAACGGCTATCGCATTGAGGGACGAAAGGTAGTTATCCCGTGACCGCCGAAGGTACGCAGGGTACGCAGGACACGAAGCGGGTCATCCGCCGCGCGCTCATCAGCGTCTACGACAAGACCGGTCTTGAGGAGCTCGCCCGCGGCCTGCACGCGGCCGGTGTCGAGCTGGTCTCCACCGGCTCCACCGCCGGGAGGATCGCCGCCGCCGGAGTCCCGGTCACCAAGGTCGAGGAGCTCACCGGCTTCCCCGAGTGCCTGGACGGCCGGGTCAAGACGCTGCACCCGCGCGTGCACGCGGGCATCCTCGCCGACCTGCGCCTGGAGTCCCACCGGCAGCAGCTCGGCGAGCTGGGCGTGGAGCCGTTCCAGCTGGTCGTCGTGAACCTCTACCCGTTCCGGGAGACCGTCGCCTCGGGCGCCACGCCCGACGAGTGCGTCGAGCAGATCGACATCGGCGGCCCCTCGATGGTCCGCGCCGCCGCCAAGAACCACCCGTCCGTGGCCGTGGTCACCAGCCCCGAGCGGTACGCCGACGTGCTGTCCGCGGCCCGCGACGGCGGCTTCGACCTGCACGCCCGCAAGCGGCTCGCCGCCGAGGCGTTCCAGCACACGGCCGCGTACGACGTCGCCGTCGCCTCCTGGTTCGCGAGCTCGTACGCGCCCGCCGACGACTCCGCCTTCCCCGACTTCATCGGCTCGACCTTCGAGAAGCGCAACACCCTGCGCTACGGCGAGAACCCGCACCAGGGCGCCGCGCTGTACGTCGACACTGCATCCAACAGCGGCTCCGCCGCGGGGGGCGGTCTGGCCGACGCCGAGCAGCTGCACGGCAAGGAGATGTCGTACAACAACTTCACGGACACGGACGCCGCGCGCCGTGCCGCGTACGACCACGACGAGCCCTGTGTCGCGATCATCAAGCACGCCAACCCGTGCGGCATCGCGATCGGCGCGAACGTCGCCGAGGCGCACCGCAAGGCGCACGCCTGTGACCCGCTCTCCGCGTTCGGCGGTGTGATCGCCGTCAACCGGCCCGTCTCGAAGGAGATGGCGGAGCAGGTCGCCGAGATCTTCACCGAGGTCATCGTCGCGCCCGAGTACGAGGACGGCGCGCTGGAGGCCCTCACCAAGAAGAAGAACATCCGCGTGCTCCGCGCCCACCAGGGCCCGGCCGCCTCCGTCGAGGTCAAGCAGATCGACGGCGGCCGGCTCCTCCAGGTCGCCGACCGCCTCCAGGCCGACGGCGACAACCCGTCCTCCTGGACCCTGGCGACCGGCGACGCCCTGTCGCCCGGCGAGCTGGAGGAACTGGCCTTCGCCTGGCGGGCCTGCCGCGCGGTGAAGTCCAACGCGATCCTCCTCGCCAAGGGCGGCGCCTCCGTCGGCGTCGGCATGGGCCAGGTCAACCGCGTCGACTCCGCCAAGCTCGCCGTCGAGCGCGCGGGCACCGAGCGCGCCCGCGGCTCCTTCGCCGCCTCGGACGCCTTCTTCCCCTTCCCCGACGGTCTGGAGATCCTCACCGACGCCGGCGTCAAGGCCGTGGTCCAGCCCGGCGGTTCGGTCCGCGACGAACTGGTCGTCGAGGCCGCGAAGAAGGCGGGCGTCACGATGTACTTCACGGGGACGCGGCACTTCTTCCACTGAGCCGTACGCGTCAGGCGGCCCGCCGGCAGTTCACTCAGGACGCCGGCGGGCCGTTGTCGTTGTGTGCTGTCGTGTCGCGGTGTCACGTCGAGCTGCGCAGCGCGGCCCAGGTGTTGGGGCCGACCTGGCCGTCGACTTCCGGCCCCTTGTCGCTCTGGGAGGCCTTGACCGCCGCCGCGGTGTCCTTGCCGAACTGGCCGTCCACACCCGCGCCGCCGACGCCGTAGCCGCGCTTGTCCAACATGCACTGCACCTGCACGACGCGCTGGCCCCTGTCGCCGGACTGTGTGAGCTGGGTGCCGGAGTAGTACGTGCACTGGGAGATCCACGGGGGTGTGGCCGGTTCGGCCGTGGTCCTGGTCGGAGTGGGTTCGCTTCCGCTGCCGCCATCGCCGGATCCACCTCCGCCGTTGCCGCCGGCCTCGGTGGTCTGCGTACGGGTGGGCTCGGTCCGCCCGCTGTCCTGACCGCCGTTGCCCCCGCCTCCCGCTCCGGAGGCGTTGTCCTTGCCTCCGCCGTCCTTGTCGTCCGTCTCCGCCTTCTCCTCGCGGGACGGGGAAGGGAACGCCGAGCCGGAGGAGTCGGGCGACGGCGAGTTCTTCCGCTCCTCGGAGGCGGTGGGTTCGGCGGACGGCGCGGGGGAGGCGGTGCCGGTGGTGTCCGGGCGGGTGAGCAGGAAGGCGCTCACGGCGACGGCGCACACGGCCAGCACCGCGGCGACGACGAAGTACGGCTTCTTGCGGCGTGGGGCGGCCGTGCCTCGGATGGTGTCCGGTGCGGGGCCGGGTGGAGTACTGGGGACCGGGCTGTCTGCCGAGGGGCCGTCTGCCGACGGGCTTCCGGCCGTGGCCATGGCCGGGCCGAACCCGGGAGATGGGGCCGGTACAGGTGTGGACGCGGCGTACGGGCTGACCGGAGTCGGAGGCGGAGGCCCGAAGGCCGGAATGGGGACAGGGCCGGGGGCGGGGCCGGGGGCCGCCGCGCGCTGTGCGGCCGCGCGGAAGTGGCCCGTCTGCTGAGCGGAGGCGTGCTCCAGCACTTCGTGGGCCGCACGACGGGCGATCAGTAACGAGTCGAGGGGTTCCTGCCACGCCGGTTCACGTGGCTCAAGCGGTGTGGGTGGATGCGTCGCGGCCGCGTCGATCAGCTGCCGCGGTGTGGGCCGTCCGTCCGGGTCCTTGGACAGGCAGGCGAGGAGCAGCGCGGCCAGCGGGGGATCGGCCTCCGCCAGATCGTCCATGATCTCGGACCTGGGCTCCTCGAAGGCGACGCGGTGCACCGTGCGACGGGTCTTTCGCGACAGGCGTCAGAGTGAGTCGGCGGCCCGCTTGAATGCGGCCTGGGTCCCCGGGCCGGCGATGCCGTCGATGTCGCCGTTGTAGCCGAACTTGCTCTTCAGCCAGCGCTGCAGCGCCTTCACGGTGTTGGGTCCGACGATGCCGTCGATCGCGTCGTCGTAGCCCCAGTACTCCTTGAGGCCGCGCTGCATCGCCTTCCAACTGTTGGTGCCGAGCAGCCCGTCGATGTCGCCGTCGTAGCCCCAATGGGCCTTCAGGTCCCCCTGGACCTTCTTGGCCTGCGCGGTGCTCAGGCCAAGATTGTTCACCGCGAGTGGGGCGACGGCCTCGGAGATCGCCGCCGGCTTCGTGGCAGGCTCGGACGCCGCGAAGCTGGTGCCCGCAGCCGCCAGGCTCCCGGCGGCGATCCCGACGACGGTGGTGACGCTGACGAGCGCCCTCGTCAGAACATTCGGTCGCATTCGTTTCCCCGTTCGGTCGTGGGGCGGCACCTGACATGGTCGGCGTTGATCACCGGTTACGTTGATGTCACCCTCTGAGCTGGTGGGCTCTTGCCATGGCCATGCTGGTCGAGGCTGCGTCCCGGGGAACCTGGAAAGTTCTAGGTGTGCGGTGCGGACCGGCGGTGCCGCTGAGCGCATCTTCGTGGAAGTCGCACCACACGGTCTTGCCGCCGGGCGTCTGCTCCACGCCCCAGCGCACCGCGACCGCGTCGAGCAGGAGGAGGCCGCGGCCGGTCTCGTCGTCGCCGGTGGCCCGGCGGAGGATGAGCCAGGAGTACGGGTCCGGGTCGGTGACCTCCAGGCGGGTACGGCCGTCGTCGTGGGTGAGCCGCACGGTGACCGGCGTCTCCTCGCCGAGGTGGGCGATCACGTTCGTCAGTAACTCGCTTACACAGAGCTGCACTTCGGGGCAGGGGACACCGAGGTGTTCACGTACGGCCCGGCGGACGTCCGGTACGGCCTTGGGCACCGCGAGCAGGTCGAGGGTGAGCGGTTTCAACGGTCTGCCGCCTTGTGGAGGGCGGCGGCCAGGGCGTGGGCGGTGGCCAGGTTGCAGTTGCCGAGAGCGACGAGGTGCGGGGCGGCGTACGCGGCGGCGAAGGACATCGACTCGACACCGAGGGACGGCAGAGTGATTCCGTTCGCTACCAGTGCGGTGCGGAGTTGTTCTACGCAGACGTGTACGTCGTCGGGGGCGGAGTCGGCCATGGGGGAACGCCTTCCTGTGCTTTGCGTGACGAACTCGTCACACCCTGGCGTCGGTCGGCGTACCGTAAAAGGGTTTTGGGGTCCACGGCACCGGGTGTGGAAGCAGGTGGTCAACGGTGGCTGCGCGCAAGGACATCGACGGTTCGGCGAGCGTGCCGGAGTTCTACGGGAAGGAGTTGCGGTGGAAGCGGGAGGAGGTTGGGCTCACGCCGGAGGGGGCGGTGGAGGGCTCGTTCTACGCGCCGACCTATCTCAGTGAGATCGAGCGCGGGCAGCGGCGCATGCCGGAGGACTTGGCGCATCACGTCGACCGGGTGCTGAAGACCGACGGGTTCTTCGGGCGGCGGTGCGAGGACGTGCGGAAGGCGAAGCGGAAGGGGCACGCCGGGTACTACGAGCGGGCCCTGGAAGCGGAGAAGTACGCCGAGACCATCGAGGTGTGGTGCCCCGCTGTTCTCCCCGGCTTGCTGCAGACGCCCACGTACGCGCGGACGCTGGTGCAGGCGGCGCACCCGAGCGCGTCGGACGAGGAGGTGGAGGAGAAGGTCAACGCCCGGATGGCGCGGGCGCGGCTCTTCGAGGACGATCACAAGCTCCCCGAGTACTGGGCGATCCTCCACGAGTCGATCCTGCGTCACCCCATCCTCCCGCCCGAGGAGATGGCCGAACAGCTAGACCGCATCGCGGCGTTGGCGTGGCGTCGGCGGATCCTTCCACAGGTCCTGCCGTGGAACAGCGGGGCGTATCCGCTCATGCTGGGCGGGGCCATGGTCATGACCTTCCCGGACGCCCCGCCGCTGGTGTACACCGAGTCCTCATACAGCGGCGACACCATCGACGATCCGGCCCTCGTGAAGCAGTACCGCAAGTCGTACGATCTGCTCAGGGCCGCCGCACTGCCGCCTGAGGCGTCCCTCGCCATGATCGAGGACGCGGCAGAGGACTATCGAAATGGCAAGCAGGCAGATTGACTTGGGCGCCGCCGTCTGGCGCAAGAGCAGTTACAGCAACGGTGACGGCGGGGAGTGCGTCGAGGTCGCCGAGGGCTTCGTCGGCGCAGCCCGTTGGCGCAAGAGCAGCCACAGCAACGGCGACGGCGGCAACTGCGTCGAAGTCCGCGACGACCTCCCCGGCCTCGTCCCCGTCCGGGACTCCAAGACCCCCGCCGGTCCCGCCCTCGTCTTCCCCGCGAGCGCCTGGGCCCCCTTCGTCGGGGCGCTCAAGGGTGCCGGCACGCCGACGAGTTAGCCGGCACCTGACATCAGCACCGCGCGATCCACCGGTGGGACAGCGGGGCGTACGTGCCCGCCAGGTTTCCCTGGTTGCGCTGGGAGGTGCAGCCGGTGCGGTTCCGGGCGTTCTCCCGGGTGACGTCCGCGCCGACCGGGGTGAAGTCGCGGCCCCTGAAGTACGCCACGGCGCCGAGCCCGTTCTCGTCGTCGCTGCTGTTGTTGAAGATGGACTTCACCGGTTGGCCACCCGCAGGTGTCCGGCCCCGACAGCCAGTCCGTGTAGTCCTCGTCCCAACTGCACATCTCGCCCGAGCCGTTGGGCTCGCTGAAGAAGCAGACGGAGTCGGCCGGGCAGCGGTGGTAGCCGTACGTCAGACCCTGGTCGTCCTCCCGCATCGCGTACACCACCGTCGTCGCCACGATCAGCGCCGCCGCCGCGAGGGTGCCCACCAGGGCCGGGCGCCGCCACCGCCGGGGCCGCAGCCTCGGCAGGCGGGCCGAGCGGGAGGTGCCCGCGACCCGTTCCACCCGGCGCAGCAGCGAGGCGGTGTCGTGTGCGGCACGTTCCTCGTGCGTACGGGCCAGCCAGGCGGTGATGATCTCCCGCCAGGCGGCGGGGAGTTCGGGGGACAGGCGTAGTTCCTCGGTGCCGCGCGCGTACCGTACCGCCGCGTCGCAGCGGGCCTCCGTGGTGCCGCCCGGCAGCGGGAACGTGCCGGTCAGGACGAGGTGGGCCAGTACGCCGAAGGACCAGATGTCGGCGGTCGGGCGGATCTGCGTGCCGCGTTCGCTGACCTCGGACCAGAGGAGTTCCGGCGCGGTGTAGTCGGGAGTGGCGAAGGCGGGCGCGTACGCATGGGTGCCCTCCATCTCCGCCGCCATGTTGAAGTCGCCGAGGCGGGCCGAACCGTCCTTCATCAGCAGTACGTTGGCGGGCTTGAGGTCGCCGTGGACCCAGCCGGCGCTGTGCAGCTGGGCCAGTCCCTCGCAGGTCTGCGCGAGCAGCGCGGGGCCCTGCGGCGGGTGCGGGGAGCGGGCGAGGAGCGCGGCGAGCGAGCCCTCGGCCCGTTCCAGTACGAGGACGGTGGCGCCGTCGAGTTCGGGGTGGTCCGGGTCGTCGACGGTGAGGGTCTCGTACATCCGGATGAGCCGCGGGCGCGTGAGTCTTCGGTGCAACTCGACCTCGCGCTCGGCGAGTTCACGCAGATGTGTCAGCTGGCGGGGCGTACCCGTGCCGGTGGGAAGGAACTTCAGCGCGGCCGACTTCGGCAGGCCCTCGCGCGGCTGGGCGCACCGGGCCTCGTAGACGCTGCCGAACGCGCCCGTGGCGATCGGGTCCCGCACCTCCAGGACCCCACCCGGTACCCCTTGGGCACCGAGATCGCGTACGCCTCGGTCACCGCGCCGCCCGGCTCGCCGGCCCCGTCAGGACGAGCAGATCGTCCTCCCGTACAAGATCGAAACGCAGGGCCAGAGAGATCAGGGACTCCTTCTTGCCGTTGAGGCGAGGGCCCGTGTCCGCCGTGTCGGGGCCCGGCTTGAGGCGCAGTTTCACGGCGAGGTAGTCGATGTTCCACTGGACCGAGGTGCGGGACGCGGCGGGCCAGTGGGAGCGCAGCCGCTCTACGAGCTGGTCGACGGTGGGCAGCGGGGCGTGCGGCTCGCCGCGCAGCCGGGGCTCGCAGAGGGCGGCCAGGACCGCGAAGTACCGCTTGGTGCGGTCGACGGAGAACGCGGGCGTGGTCGTCGCCCCGTCCAGGCCTTCCGGTGAGCGCAGATAGTCGTGGCGGGGTGCCCACACCTCGATGGTCAGCAGGTCGCCCGCCGCCAGGAGCACGATCCGGGAGAACTCGAGGGGACCGGCGCGTCCAGCATGCCGGGTCCGACCTTGATGTGCTCGCCGGCGCCCTCCGGGTTCTCCACCACGTACGTCTGGTGGGCCGAGAGGTTGCTCAGTGCCCAGAACGCGCCCTGCGCGGTGATCTCCCCGGCTTTCCGGGAGACGCCTTCGTGTGCGATCGCAAGCCCGTCGCCGTTCGCGGAACGGCCGAAGGGCAGCCGCTCGCCGGGCGCGAGCCGGATCTGGGGACTGGTGCGTTCTGCGCCGTACGTCCCGACGTGCGTCCCGCCGTGTGCGTCGCCGTATGTGCTGCCGTACGTGCCGCCGTGCTCGTCCTCCGTGGTCGGCGGAGGTACCACGATGATGCTGTACAAGGCCGTTCTCCCCGTCCCGCTCCCCGTTCCCGGTCCCGGTCCCGTACGCGGTTAACCGCATCAGGGTATGGCGACGCGGCAGGGCCGTGTCCCCCCTCAGCGGGGTGAAACACGGCCCTTGGCGTGAATGGCGTGAACGTGCCGTTCCGGAGCCCGGGAGTTCCGGGGTCGGTGCCGCGCGGGCTCCGAGGTCAGTACCGCGGGCGGTTGAACCATGCCGAGGCGGCGCTGTTCACCATCGAGGCGAGGATGATGCCGGCGATGGCGAGGGAGATGAGCCCGCCGAAGGTGCCGGAACCGCCCGCGCCCTGCACGGTGTTGACGAGGCCGCCGAGGATCATCAGCGACGCGTACACGATCGTCGTGACGCGGATCCCGCTGCCGCCGTTCTTGAACTTGACGCCGAGGAAGATGGACAGGGCGCCCAGGCCCACCAGGAACGCGGCGAGCACGAAGCCGAGACCGGCGAGGGTGTCGGTGTCGTCACCGCTGCCGACGCCGTTCGACACGTCCTGGACGGCGCCGACGGCGATGCCCGCGATGATGCCGAACAGGATCTGGAGGCCGGCCATGATGAACAGCAGGACGCGCGCGGTCTTCATCAGACCGGGCATCTCCATGGTCATGTGGTTGCCGCCCGGGTAACCGGGATACGCGGGCTGCTGCGGATAGCCGTAGCCGGGCTGCTGCGGCGGGGCGCCCTGCGGGTAGCCGTAACCGGGCTGGCCCTGCGGAGGATAGCCGGGCTGGCCCTGGGGAGGCTGGGGCGGGTATCCGGGCTGCTGGCCCTGCGGCGGACCGTATGGGTTGTTCGGGTCGCCAAAACTCATGGCGCTTTCCTCCGTCGTTGCGTAAGTGCGGGGACGACGCGGCACATTTCGGAGGAAAGTTCTACAGATGCGGTTCGTCCCCCCGGTACTGTCCGCGGCACTGTGCCGCTCATCGTCCTTAACGTGTCGCTTATTTGTCCAGCCGGATACCGCGTGTGTTGTGCAAGTGCAACATCGCCGATCATGGGCGCGGGCCGGACGGCGGCCGGACGGCGGCCGGACGGAGCACGTCGGGGAGGTGCGCCGGGGAGGCCGGAAGTGGCCGTGGAGGGCCGGATTGGAACCAGGACCCGGTCATCCGCGAGGATGGGCACATGACCGCCCAGATTCTCGATGGCAAGGCCACCGCAGCCGCGATCAAGTCCGATCTGACCGTCCGCGTGGCGGCCCTGAGGGAGAAGGGCATCACGCCCGGCCTCGGAACCGTCCTGGTGGGCGACGACCCCGGCAGCCAGAAGTACGTCGCGGGCAAGCACCGCGACTGCGCCCAGGTAGGTATCGCCTCCATTCAGCGGGAACTGCCCGCGACCGCCACGCAGGAGGAGATCGAGGCGGTCGTCCGCGAGCTCAACGAGGACCAGGCCTGCACCGGTTACATCGTCCAGCTGCCGCTCCCCAAGGGCATCGACGAGAACCGCATCCTGGAACTGATGGACCCGGACAAGGACGCGGACGGGCTCCATCCGATGAACCTCGGCCGCCTCGTCCTGAACGAGCCGGCCCCGCTGCCCTGCACCCCCAACGGCGTCCTGACCCTCCTGCGCCAGTACGGCGTGGAGATCAAGGGCGCCGAGGTCGTGGTCGTCGGCCGTGGCGTGACGATCGGCCGCCCGATGCCGCTGCTGCTCACGCGCCGCTCCGAGAACGCGACGGTGACGCAGTGCCACACCGGCACCCGCGACCTCGCCTCGCACCTGCGGCGGGCCGACATCATCGTCGCCGCGGCGGGCTCCGCGCACCTGATCCGCCCCGAGGACGTGAAGCCCGGGGCCGCCGTCCTCGACGTCGGCGTCTCGCGCAGCGCCGAGGGCAAGATCGTGGGCGACGTCCACCCCGGTGTCGCCGAGGTCGCCGCCTGGATCTCCCCGAACCCCGGCGGAGTGGGCCCGATGACCCGCGCCCAGCTCCTCGTCAACGTGGTCGAGGCGGCGGAACGCAGTGCCGGCTGACCGGGCCGCCACCGGGCGGGACAGCGAGGCGGACACCGCCGCGAACACGGACACCGCCGCGAAGGCGGACACGTCGACGAAGACGAAGGCGGATGCCTCGATGAAGGCCGACGCCGCGGGCCGGGGTGCCGAGGGCGCCCCGGCCGTCCAGGACAACGAGTCGCACGGGACGTCCGCCGCCGGGGCATCCGTACCGGAACAGGAGCCGACAGGCGCCGAGCCGGAGGCCGGACAGGCACCGGACGCGAAGCCGGACGGCACCGAGCCGAGTGGCGCAGAGTCGCCCGGCACCGACCAGCCCGGCACCGACCAGCACGGCACCGAGCCGCACGCCGACGAGGGGGACTCCGGCGAGGCGGACTCCGACGGCACCCCGGCCGAGGACGCCGAAGCCGGTGCCGACGCGGTTCGCGAGGGCGAACCCACCGCCCGGGACGCGGTCAGCGCGCCCGGCCCCGACGGCCGGCCCCGGAGGACCACGCGCCGGTTCCCGCTGTTCACGCGGGACACCGCACGGCCCGAGGGCGGTGGCAGGGCGGCTCCCCGAGACGCGCCCGCCCCCGCGCGTCAGTGGCCCATCCTCGCGGTCATCGGCACCGTCGGACTCGGTCTGCTGCTGACCGCGCTCGACCTCTTCAAGGTCGGCACCCTGCTGATCGGTGTCGCGCTGCTCGCGGGCGGCGTCATGCGCTGGACGCTGCCCGACGTGGGCATGCTCGCCGTCCGCTCCAGGTTCACCGACCTCGTCACGTACGGCGTCCTGGGCGTGACGATCGTGCTGCTCGCGATGATGGCGCAGCCCAACCCGTTGCTGGAGATCCCGTTCCTGGACGACACGCTCCACTTCACGATCAGGACCTAGCGAACGCGGCGCTTCACGATCAGGACCTGGCGAACGCGGCGCCCGCGTGACGAAAGCCCGTCCCCTCTTCCCGAGGAGGCGGGCTTCTTCGTGGACGGGAGCGGCGCCCGTCCACTCCCCCGAGCGAGGACGGGCGCCGCCTGGACTCCAGAGTCATGGACGTGCCAACGGCGGTTCAATGCCTGTCAGTCCCCTGTGGCACGGAGGTGACAGTTCCGGTACGTCCCGTCCGCCGGGAGGCCCTCGTGCGGCCGTCGTATGGCCTTCGTCCCGCAAGGCATCCGGCGGGAACCAATCCGCCGCCGGCGCCGTCACCCGGTCATAGCGGGGGACGTACGAGGGAGACGGCGAGGAGGCAAGGAGAGGGATGAGCGCCTGGCAGTCACTGCCTGCGGATCTTCCGCCGGAGGTGGCGCATTTCGTGGAGCAGTTGCGGCTGCTCAAGGACCGTACGGGGCTCAGCCTGGTCGCCCTGGGCGAGCGCACGGCGTACAGCAAGTCCTCCTGGCACCGCTATCTGAACGCGACGCAGCCCCCGCCCAGGCAGGCGGTCGTCGCCCTGTGCCGGGTCGCGGGGACGGACGCCGAACGCTTCTGCGTGCGCTGGGAGCTGGCCGTGCGGGCGTGGCCGCGAACGGTGGCTCCGGCTCCGGCTCCGGCGGGAGTGCCCGTGGCCGGGGGCGAGGGTGCGAACGGGGCGACGGACGGGGGCAAGCACGGGGGCGGGTACGAGGACGTCCCCACGGTCCCGTGGTGGGACCTGCTCGCCGAGGCCTCGGAACCGGAGTCCGCCCCCGCGCGGGCCTCCTGGGCCGCCTCGCACCGTCTGCTGCTCTACGCCCTGGTGCTCGTCCTCGTCCTGCTGCTGACCGCGGTGGTCGGTGCCGTCACCCTGGCGTGATCACACGTCGGAGTGACGGTCCGAGGGCTCGGGGCACACGGTTCAGCCGCGCCAGTCGTAGGCCGCGACCTTCCACTGCGTACCGATCTTGACGTAGTACTTCCCGCTCAGCCGCTTGAACGTGACGTCCCGCTGGTAGCCGCTGTACGTAACCTGGCCGCCCCGGTACGGGCCGTCGAGGAAGTCGTCTGCGTGGCCGAAAGTCTCCTTTCCGACGATGCCGTCGACGTCCTCCAGCTCCTCGCGCGCCTGCCACCACTTCGTGGCCGACTTCGTCTTCCAGCCGAAGGAGCCGTCGATGTCGTACTTCGTGAAGGGGCGGTTCACGCCGTTGCCGTCCCTCCACCTGGCGCCGTCCGCGTAGAGGACGGTCTGCCACAGACGGGTCGCGTTGCTGTTCGTGTGGCGGGTGACGGAGAGCGTCCCCTCGTCGCCCCAGTCGTTGTACGCGCCGCCGGTGCCGTCGATGACCTGCGGAGAGGTGGCGGACCCGGACGTGGCTGCGGCGAGCGGACCGCTCATGCCGAGCGCGAGTCCCGCGGTCGCCGTCACGGTGACGGCGGTGAGCAGTCGACGATTCGACCTGCCCTTGGTGTGCATGTGATCCCCCTGAGGTCGCGAGTGACGCACGAGGTCGCGCATGTGTTCCCCGCGTGTCGATGTGTTGACAAGTTCGAGGATTTACGCCGATCACCCCCGACACCAGGGATAACGTGGGCAATCGGGACGCTCCGGGACGTCCCGTGCGCTGACCAGGCGATCCTGTCGGCCGGGAGGGAAGTCGGTGGGACACTGGACCGCAGACCAACGGGCGTGCAACGGTGCATGCCCACAGGCCCGAATGCTCCCGTGCGCCCCCATCCCGGGAACTGAGATCCTTACTGTGCGCATCCCTGTGGGTAGCCAGAACGAGGACTCGGCAGAGGGCTTCACGCGCGGGAAAAGCCAGCACGTACGGGGGGAAAGAGGGGGGTAGCAATGCCTCGTTGGAGGGCCTTGCCGGATGAACTCGATCCGCAGGTCAGGGAGTTCGCCAGCCAGCTGCGCCGGTTGGTCGACCGCAGCGGACTGAGTGTCGCCGCCGTGGCCGACCGCACCGGGTACAGCAAGACGTCCTGGGAGCGGTATCTGAACGGCCGGCTGCTCGCGCCGAAGGGCGCGATCGTGGCTCTGGCCGAGGTGACCGGGACCAATCCCGTCCATCTGACGACGATGTGGGAGCTTGCCGAGAGGGCCTGGAGCCGCTCGGAGATGCGCCACGACATGACCATGGAAGCGATCCGGATCTCCCAGGCGCGTGCCGCGCTCGGCGAGTTCGGGTCGACTCCGGCCAAGGGGGGACGGAACGGGAAGCAGGCGCGCGCCGGGGGTAGCGCGACAGCGGCGCCCACGCCGGGTATCGCGGGACCTGCCGGGGTGGCACCCACGGTGCCGCCGGGGACTCCGGTGCAGGGGGAGGAGCGGCGGACGCCGCGCGGCGCCGGGGCCGGGGCCGGTGGCGGCAACGGCTCGGGCGGGGCCTCGGGTTCGCGCGGTGGCGGCTGGGGAGCCGTCGCCACGCCTTCGGGGACGTCCGGAGCGTCCGGGGGGTACGGATACCCCGGGGGTCTGGGTACGTCGAGTGCAGGCGCGTCCGGCTCTGCCGGTGCGTCCGGGGCGTCGGGCCTCGGCCCGTCGGGTTCCTTCGGACCGTCCGGCATGGCCGGTCCCGCCGGTGCCGCTGGTGCCGCGGGCGCGGCCGGTTCTGCCGGGGGTCCGCCTCAGGACGCGCGGTCGCGTTCCGGCGGGTCGCCCGACGGGAAGCGTGGGAAGCGCCGGCTCACGATGTTCCTCGCGGGGGTCGTGGGTGCGCTCGTGGTGATAGCCGCGGCCGTGTTCCTCACGAACGGCGGGAGCGACGACAAGGCAGGGAGCGACACCACACCGACGCCGACGCCGACCGTCAGCAAGGAGCTGCCGGCCGGTGTCGAGTGCTTCGGCGCGGAATGCGCGGGCAAGGACCCGGAGAACATGGGCTGCGGCGGCACGCTCGCGACGACGGTCGAGAAGGCCGTCGTCGGCACCGCCCAGGTCGAGGTCCGCTACAGCGAGACGTGCGGGGCCGCGTGGGCCCGCATCACCGCGGCCGGGCCCGGCGACGAGGTCCGGATCACGGCGGGCAAGGCAGCCGCCCAGACCGCCGAGGTCGACACGGACACCGACGCCTACACCCCGATGGTCGCCGTGAAGAACGCCACCGAGGCCAAGGCCTGCGCCACCCTCAAGACCTCGGCCGAGGAGGGCTGCACGAAGTAGCACACAGAGGCTCACGCTGAACGAGCCTCGCCCGGGTGCCCGCCTCACTGGAGGCGGGCACCTGCTTTTTGGGGCCGGAGCCCTGCCCCTTCAGGGGCGCGGGGAACTGCGCGACCAGCCCAACTCGACCGGCACACCCCCACAGCCCCAGGCCCAGGCCCAGGCCCACCCGCTTCTTCGGGCCGCAGGCCCATGCCCTTCAGGGCCGGAGCCCTGCCCCTTAAGGGGCGCGGGGAACTGCGCGACCAGCCCAACACGGCCCGCACACACCCACCACCCCAAGCCCACCCAGGTCCACCCAGACCCCCGAACCCCACCCACAACAATTCCCCGCACAAGAGGAATGCCCTCCCCAGGCCGGGGCAGGCGAACCGTACCCCCACGGGAGTCCGGCACCGACCGGGAGGACTCACCCCCCTCCCGACCACCCGGCACCCCCACAGAAGGCGGCCGTCGGCCTTCTCTCCCGGATCGACGGCCGCCTTCCCATGCCCTCCCACGCCCGGCCCGCGTCCCGCGCCTTCGCGGAGCGTGCCGCGGAGAGGCCCGCCGAGCGCCTGTGGGGCGGGCCACATCGGCCCCGGCCGTCCGGGATCCCGGATGCGCGATAGCCTGACCGCTGGATCTCTCTTGACGCCAAGAGATCGATCATCGACACAGGTGATCGATCATCCCGGCGGCAGGGCAGGGGATCCCGTACCCCGGGGCAGGGACGCCCCACCGTCGTCAGCTGTCATACGGAGAACGCCATGACCCGCACTCCCGTGAACGTCACCGTCACCGGCGCGGCCGGCCAGATCGGTTACGCCCTGCTCTTCCGCATCGCCTCCGGCCAGCTGCTCGGCGCGGACGTGCCGGTCAAGCTGCGTCTCCTGGAGATCACGCCGGCGCTGAAGGCCGCCGAGGGCACCGCCATGGAGCTCGACGACTGCGCCTTCCCGCTCCTTCAGGGCATCGAGATCACGGACGACCCGAACGTCGCCTTCGACGGCACGAACGTCGGTCTCCTCGTCGGCGCCCGCCCCCGCACCAAGGGCATGGAGCGCGGCGACCTGCTCTCGGCCAACGGCGGCATCTTCAAGCCCCAGGGCAAGGCCATCAACGACAACGCCGCGGACGACGTCAAGATCCTCGTCGTCGGCAACCCGGCCAACACCAACGCCCTCATCGCCCAGGCCGCCGCCCCGGACGTACCGGCCGAGCGCTTCACCGCGATGACCCGCCTGGACCACAACCGCGCGCTCACGCAGCTCGCGAAGAAGACGGGCTCGACGGTCGCGGACATCAAGCGCCTCACCATCTGGGGCAACCACTCCGCCACCCAGTACCCCGACATCTTCCAGGCCACGATCGCCGGCAAGAACGCCGCCGAGACCGTGAACGACGAGAAGTGGCTGGCCGAGGAGTTCATTCCGACCGTCGCCAAGCGCGGTGCCGCCATCATCGAGGCCCGCGGCGCCTCTTCGGCCGCCTCGGCCGCGAACGCCGCCGTCGACCACGTGTACACGTGGGTCAACGGCACGGCGGACGACGACTGGACCTCGATGGGTATCCCGTCCGACGGTTCGTACGGCGTCCCGGAGGGCCTCATCTCCTCCTTCCCCGTCACCACGAAGGACGGCTCGTACGAGATCGTCCAGGGCCTCGACATCAACGAGTTCTCCCGCGCCCGCATCGACGCGTCGGTGAAGGAGCTGGAGGAGGAGCGCGAGGCGGTCCGCGGCCTCGGCCTCATCTGAGCCGAAGCCTGAAGGCCGAAGCCCGAAGGCCGAGACCTGACGGTCGAAGTCCAGGCGCGAAGCCCCAAGCCTGAAGCCGCCCCCGGGAGTTCCCGGCGGCGGCTTTTCGCGCACCGCACGTCACCACCGCGCACGCTCCACCACTCACCATTCACCGAGCGGTCGCCCGGGACCTGCTCCCCCCTGCGCAGCAGGTCCCGGACAGCGTGGACGTACGAGCCCGGCTCAGGCTCAGGCGGTGTCGATCCAGTGGTTCGGGATGGTCGGGCCGCCGGAGCAGCGCAGGCTGGTCGGCGTGGTGACCCTCTTCCAGGCGGACCACTTGTAGTCGCCGTCGGAACACCGGATGCCGAGCCGCCAACTGCCGCCGCCCGCCATGCTGTCGCAGGCGCCCCGGGCGAAGGTCGGGCTGGTCTGTCTCGGTGCCCGGCGGTTCCAAGAAGAGCTGGGCTCCGGTGCTCCAACTGCCCTGCGGCCAGGACGAGTCGGGCCAGACGTTCCGCTTCGACCCGGTCCCCTCACCGAGCGCGGTGCCCTCGATCAGCAGCAAGGACGGCTGACGGGCGACCAGCGGCAAGGACCGGTGACGGGCGACGGACCGTACGTCAGTCGGGCAGGACCAGGGTCTTCTCGAACCAGTAACTGGCGTGCGCGTTCGCGTCGTACGCCGGGATCCCGACGTACCCGCTCGTGCGGTACATCGCTGCGGCCTCCTTGAGGACCTCGTGCGTGTCGAGGCGTACGACGTGATGCCCGCGCCGGGCGGCCGCACGTTCCAGTGCGGTCAACAGCCGCCGCCCGAGGCCGAGTCCGCGCGCGTCGGGGTGCACCCAGAGGTGCCGGATCTCGGCCGTGTCGGCGTCGAGCGCGCACAGCGCCCCGCAGCCGACGGCACGCTCCTCCTCGTACGCGACGAGGAGGACGGCGATCTGTTCCGGCGGTACGAGATCCTCGGTGGCGTATCCCTCGGGGAACCGTTCGTCGAGCTCGGCGGCGAAACCGGCCAGACAGGCGCGCGCGTCGGCCGACCGGGCGTCGACGGCCCTGACACCGACGCCTGCCAGCCGCAGCAGCCGCTCGGCCACGGTGACGGCCTCCGTCAGCCGACCCCGCTGCTCCTCGCTCAGCCCGTCCAGCAGGCCCTCGGCGAGTCCGTCGGCCCGCCGGTTCTGCTCCGCCAGCTCCGCCCGCCCGGCCTCCGTGAGCTCCGCGAGGCGCAGGCGGCTGTCCGCCGGGTGCACGCTGACCCGGACGAGCCCCTGGCCCTCCAGCGCGCGCACCATCCGGCTCAAGTGCCCGGCGTCCAGGCCGAGTCGGGTCCTCAGCTCCTTCAGA
>NZ_JAPWHT010000170.1:0-19981 GCF_027270795.1 Streptomyces sp. ActVer | reverse complement strand
TCCGACGAGGGCGATTCGGGCCGCGACCTGGTGATTCCGTCAGCTTGATCTGCTACACCACTCGGCGGGACGCCATCCTCCTCAGCTTGCCTGACCTGCGTCAACGGGTGGAATCGCCTGACGCGAAGCTGACTTGGTCCGTCCCCGGTCCGGAGTCTGCACGACCGGCGACCTGGGGCGGCGGGAGTGACCCCGACCGTCAGGTCCGAGCACTGCGCGTATCGCGTTGTCCGACGAGGTCGGCCCGCGCCGGATAGCGGGCGAGTTCGGAGCGTGATCGGATGCCGAGCTTCCGGTAGACCCGGGTGAGATGCGCCTCCACCGTTTTGCGGGACACGAACAGGGTCGTCGCCGCCTCGATATTGGTGAGGCCTTCCCCTATGGCGCGGGCCACTTGGAGTTCTTGTGCTGTCAGGCGGTCCACGTGCGGGGGTCGGGTCCGGTCGGGTGCGGAACGCCAGCCGGCCGCGGCGAGTTCCCCTGCGGCCCTGGCTGCGAAGGTGGCGGCGCCCAGTGCCGTGAAGGCTCGCTGAGCGGCCTGAAGGGGTACGCGGGCCGCCGCGGGACGGCGCAAGCGGCGCAGGCTCTCTCCGCGCACCAGCCGGGTGCGGGCCAGTTCATAGGGCATCGCGCGCCTGGTGTGCGCCCGCTCGGCCTCGGCCAGCCACTGCTGCGCCGCGTCGGCGGCCTCGTCGAGTTTGGCCTGGTTGCGTCCGGCCAGAATGACACGGGCTCCGCGCCGCGCGAGCACGCGGGCAGTCTCGAGCCCGATCCCGCTGTCGCCGCCCGTGATGAGTGCGGTCCGGCCAGTCTGGTCCGGGATGTTTTCGGGTGTCCAATGGTTCATCGATGTCACGTTCCCTGGGGTATTGGTCCTGCGTACGGGGACGGGCAAGTTTGCGACGCCGGACTGAGGCATCTTTGGGATGTCCCTCGATAAGGGTTGCCGTGGCGATCTACTTCCGATGGCGTGAAAGGTTGCATTGGGCAACGTGAACTGCTGGGAGATGTAGGCCTTTTGGTATTCGTCCGGAGTGACGCTGAGCCAGACGGTTGCCACATCCGCCCCGGTGGGTGCCGCAACCGCGGTTTATCGTGCCGGGATGCCTACCGCGGACGGGTGCGCTTCGTCATGGAAGACCTCGATGTTCGTCTTGTGCAGCGCTGTTGCGCTCTCGACGGGTTCACCGCCACCGAGATTGCGGGCGAATCGGGGAAAGGCTCCGGCGGAGACCTGTACGCGGAGTCGGTGTCCTTTCTTGAAGCGGTATGCGGTCGGTGAGAGCCGCACCGTCGCGCAGGTGGTGTCGTCGCCGACGTCGAGGTGAACGAGGTCATCGCACACGTTGAGCGACTTGCCGTTCGGATCGACGTCGCACAGTCGCACGAAGACATCGACGCTTGGACGGTCCGCGCGCACCCAGATGTCCGCGGTGACCTCACCGATCACCTCAAGGTGGTCGGTGAGCGGTGCGCCGGTGAAGGTGAGCACGTCGGGGCGCTCTTCCAGCTTCCTGTTGTCGACGGGGCCTGCTCCGGCGGGGGTGAGTTTCGCTCCGCCCAGGGAGGGCGTGGGGTCGCCCGGGTCGTAGGTGAACGCCGAGGGCGGTTCCGCGGCTCCCGCTGTGGCGGTGAGGGTGCCGTCGGCGCGGAGGTACAGCCGCTGGGGTTCGTACCCGGCAGGCGGCCACGCTTCGAAGTCGCGCCACTCGTCCGCGCCCATCACGTACAGCCGCACCGGAGCCCGGTGTGGGGGCTCTTGGCCGGTGGCGACAGCGGAGGCCCACTCGGCGACCTCGGTGACGGACGCGCCCATGCCGCGGGGGTCGGCGTGCCACCACGGTCCGACGGTCAGACGGGGCTCGCGGCCGGCGTCGACGAGGGCGGTGAAGTCCCGGAGCTGGTCGGCGAGGAAGATGTCGTACCAGCCGGTGACGGAGCTGACCGGCACGGTGACGTCCGGGACGGTGCTGCTGCGGTCCAGGTCCTCCCAGTACGTGCTGTTCTGGTCGTGGTTCACGATCTGTTGGAAGAACTGCGAGGTCCGGCCGAGCATCGCCTGGTCGACGTCCGTGATGGGCAGGGTGTTCATGGCGTTGGTGATGCGGCGCTGGTCCGCGCCGACCATCGACCGGAGCAGGTAGCCGCGCTGTTCCTGTGCGGCGGGCAGAGGTGAGCCGTTGTGGGACTGCGGTGCGGTGTTCCAGGAGAAGTTCGTGATGGTCTCGAGGTCGACGCGGCCGGGCCGTGTGAGGCTCAGGGCGAGCCGGGAGGAGGTGATGTGCGGGACCATGGCCTTGACCTCGGGAGGGGCGGCGTCGGCGATGGCCCATTGGGTGTAGCCGAAGTAGCTGGATCCGGCCAGGATCACCCGGCCGCTGGACCAGGACTGGTCTGCGAGCCACCGGAGCGTTGCGAGGCCGTCGGCGCGTTCGTTGCGCATGGCCAGGAACTCGCCGTCGGATCCGAACGTGCCGCGGGTGCTGACCATCAGTACTTGCAGTCCGCGTTCAGCGAGGACGGGGCCGTAGAGCCATCCGAGGGGGCCGCCGCGCCCGTAGGCGGTGCGGACGACGACGACCGGCACCTCGCTGAGTGATCGTCCGCCGGTGTCGCGCGGGGCCCAGTGGTCGGCGACGAGCGTGGCACCGTCATCCATGGGTATCTTCAGGCCGCGTTCGACGTGGACCCGGCGTGAGGTGGCGGGCGGGAGCGGGGCCATGCGCTCCGCGAGGCGTCCGATTGCGGTCATGGTCATGCCTCCGGGGTGAGCGCGATGCGGCCGTCGAGGTCGCGGCTTTCCATACGCTGGTGGGCGGTGACGGCCTGGCTGAACGGCAGAACTTCGACGTCGGTGTCCGCCAGGCCGGCCGCGGTCGCCTCGACGGCCGCGGCGAGAGCGGCGGGAACGACCTGTGGATGGGCCGGCAGGAACGCGCCGGCGTTGTAGCCGCTGACGGTGATACTGCGGAACCAGAGCTGGTTGGTGTCCACTTGGTGGCCCCAGTCGTCGGACGCGTTGCCCGCGGCGATAAGACGGCTGCCCGGGATCATCACGTCGAGGCTCTGGGTGCGGAGCGTTCCGCCGACGGGGTCGATGACCACGTCGAACTTCTCGTCACCGAGCGCGCTGTGCAGGTCTGTGGAGTCCACGATCCGGTCGTAGGGAAGCTTCGTCGCCTCGGCGGCGGCGAGTTTGCGCGGTCGAACCGTGCCGACGACGCGGGACGCGCCGAGCTGCTTCGCGACGCCCGGGAAACCGGCGGACAGGCCGCCGAGAGCGCCATGCACGAGGACCCTCTCACCCTCGACCAGATGCGCGACCTGCGTCAGCGCCACGTGCGCCATCGCGGCGTTCGGAATCACCGATACGGCGAGAGCGGGGTCGATGCCGCGTCCCTCGATCGAGACGGTCAGCGCAGCCTTGGCAATGTAGACGGAGGCGTACCCGCCGGTGCCGGTGCCTGCGGACAGGGCGACCACCTGCTCCCCGACGGTCAGCCCGGTGACGCCATCGCCGAGCGCGCGGACCGTACCGGCAACTTCAAGGCCGGGCACGAACGGTGGCTGCGGCATGCCGGGTTGGTCCTTGTACCGGCCCTGTCTGAAGAACACGTCGATCAGGCCGACCGCGGAGTGCGAGACGTCGATCGCGATCTCTCCAGGGCCCGGGGTCGGGTCCGGGAGGCCAGTGACGAGCTTGAGAGCGGCCGGGTCACCGAACTGCGTGGCCTGTACTGCCTGCATGGATCTTTCCTCTCCAGTGGATGGCTGTTGCCTATCGATTTAACGCACCTCGTGATGCGTTATTGGGAAGGTAGCACGCCTGGCCGCTTAGCGCATCATGGTGCGCGTTATAGTGCTCGTATGAAGGAGCGAGCACGATCCGCGGAGGACAAAGCGCAACGGTCGGAGGATCTGCTGCGCGCCGCGGAGGCATTGGCGACGGAGCTCGGCGGCGTCCGATTCATCACTGTGCAGGCGGTCACCGAGCGTGCGGGCCTGCACCGCACCGGCGTGCGCCGGTACTACTCGAGCAGAGAAGAGTTGTTGCTCGAGCTCGCAGAGCGCGGCTGGAGCCAGTGGCGGGCTGCGATCTCTGCGGCGGTGGCCCGGCGAGCCGGCCTCGGACCAGAGGGCGTCGCCGGCGTCGTCACGGACACGATCACCACGCTGCCGGTGTTCTGCGACCTACTCACCCACGTCACGTTGACGCTCGAGGGCGACGTCGACATGGAACGAGCACGCCAGTACAAGACCGCATCGTTCGCCGCGTACGACGCGATCGTCGACCACCTCGACCTCGCGAGCTCGATGACCCCGGACCAGCTGCGCGGACTCCTCGCGGCGACCCTCGCGCTGGCGTCGAGCGGGTGGCAGGTGTCGCACCCGACGCCCACCCTCGCCGCGCTCTACGAGCAAGTGCCCGAATGGGGCCACGTCGCGTTCGACTTCGTCCCACGGCTGAAGTTGCTCCTGACCGCACTCGCGGTCGGTTTGCATGTCGTCGTCCCGGACATTGGCCCGACTCCGGGGGTGGACTGAGATCTGTCCGGTCCCTGAGCCTCGGCGACCTCGGAACGGGACTCGGACCGGGAGCGGCGCCCAGGTACGCCGTGTCCGCCCAGCACGTGAAACCCGCGTCCGTGAGCGCGGTGATGATTCCGTGTTGCCGGGCGGCGAGGAGGTCGTGGGTTGCGCCGGGCAGGGCGTAGGCGTCGCCGCCCGCAGCTGGGCCGGTGTGAGCAGGGCTTGTCGGTCGGCCGCCAGTTACTGTCACCGGATGCCGATCTCTCGGCGTGGTACAGCCAGTTGCCTGGTCAGATTCCGCAGTGTGCGGCTGGGCAGGCCGATTGCCGGCGGGTACACGAGCACGAGCACACGGTGTGCTCCCGGCAGTGCGATGGGTCTGGGCCGTGGCATCGACTGCCAGGAGCTTCGTCGTTCTGTCAGGCTGTCCAACCCGTGGCAACCAGGTCGGATTGGAAATGGCTCACTGATGGTGTGTCGGCGGAACTCTCGGTGTTGACTCGGCCTATGTCCATGTCGGCTCGTCGTCGATGATGGATCGGGCAGTACGGCGGGCGAGAGCCATGATGGTGATCATCGGGTTGACCCCCAGGGCAGTGGGGAGGGCGGAACTGTCTCCGATCCAGACGCCCTTGGTGTCGTGCAGCTGTCCCCTGGTGTCGGCGACCGAGACAGTGGGATCGGTGCCCATCCGGCAGGTGCCCATCTGGTGTGCTGCCACGATCGTCCAGCCACCGGCACCGACGGAAAGATCACTCAATGTCTGGAGGCAGGCGTCGAGGTCTTCGCCCTCCTGCCACGTCGGCGCTCCCTCTGCCACCGCGATCACACGCCGGGCACCGGCCGCCACGTGCAGCCGGACGCTCGTCTCCACTCCTCGCCGAATCGTCTCCCGGTCCGCCGGGTCGTCGACCGCGTAGGTGACCACCGGCTTTCCGTCCTCGTCGACCACGATCCGCCCTGAGCTTCGATCGCGCGTCAGCACGACTGAGGGCACGCAGTTCCTAAACGACAGCATGGTCTCCTTGTGCTGTTCGCCGGAGACGAGGGGCATTGCCGACGCCGGCATCGATGGTGAGTAGTGGATCAGTTCGATCAGGAACCCGGTCTCCTGGAACTGGTCGATCACCCCCGCCTGGGGTGCCCCTTCCCATGCGCGGACGTCTCTCCCGTAGTCGCCCACGACCGGGATCGACGGGTGCACATGCAGTGACTGCCCAACTGCCGGACCGCCGAGCTCAGACCGCAGCAGCACAGCTGGGGATTCGAGCGCTCCGGCGGCCACCACGACCCGAGGGGCACGAACGGTCACCGCGATCTGTGTGCCGTCCGGCCCCGTGCGAAGTGCTTCCACGCCGGTGGCGCGTCCGTTTTCGGTGAGTACTCGCTGCACGGCACACCGCTCGACCACGACCGCGCCCGCGGACACCGCGTCCGCCAGACAGGTCCGATCGGCGGATTGCTTGCCGCCGGATCGGTCGCCGAACCCGGTGGCCCCAGCACCGCTGGATCATGAGGACTGGAGGACCAGTTGCGTTCGACCGGGGTGTAGCCCAGACCGAGCTTCTCCGCCCCTGCCACGACCAGTTCATGCGAGATGTTCGGGGCCGACGAGGACAGGTTCACCGACAGACGTTCCTGCACAGCGGCCAGGTGCTCATCGAACGCCGGCTCAGCGACGACTTTCAGGCCATGCTCGCGTGCCCACGGTCGTGTCCCCGGTCGTGGTGTAGCCGATCACGGTCCGTCGCTTCCGCTTTGGAGCCGTCCGGTACGTGCCGCAGCCAGCCGTCGTGCGATGACCGCTGGTCCCGGGCCGGAGATCCTCAACAGGGCCTCCGACGAGGGCGATTCGGGCCGCGACCTGGTGATTCCGTCAGCTTGATCTGCTACACCACTCGGCGGGACGCCATCGTGCCCACTCCTCGCGCACGCCCGCTGGTGTCGGAAGACAGGTGCTCCAGTTGATGGCGGTTCCGCCGCCCACTGCCGAACCTGCCAGCAGGGTCACGTTGAGATCGGCGGTCGGCGCCGGGCCCCCGCGCCAGTACAGATCGCGATAGGCCCCGAGCTCGGTGGGTGCGAAGGTCGACTCGTCGAAGTGACCACCTGCCTCCAGCACGACCACTGCCGCGCCGGCACGAGCCAGTTCTGCCGCGATCACCGAACCACCCGCACCGGAACCGATCACCACGACATCGGCATCGCTCGGAACGGTGGCGTCAGGAGCGAGCGTCAGTGGGGCTCGTGGCTCCCGCGGCCTCAACACGTCGGGCGGGCCCGGGTATCCGAGCGCTGCCCAGTTCGGGTTCGGCGCGGTGCCGGGGTCGACTACACCGTAGGCCAGGAAGATGGTCAGCCGCCGCAGCACCGCGATCCCGCCTGCTGCTTCCGGTCCGGACGCGGTTACCGCGGCCGGCATCTCCTCCCTGGCTTCGAGTGGTAGCGACGGCAGCGGCGAGAGTGCGTCGAGCAGTGCGCCGATGCCGACGGCCTGAGCTGTAGGCAACTCCTCGATCAGCGCGGCCGGGGCGGTGTGCACGCCGAAGCCCGAGGCCTTGCGCTGCCAGAAGTCATCGGGGTGCTGGACCGACGGAAAGGTCGTGTCACACAGCGCGACCAGCACATCGAGTCGGTCGGAATGCCGAAGCCCTGCCCGGCGAGGGCCTCACGGACGCGGCCGACCGTGGTGGCGAAGTCGGTGTCGAGGCGCACGGTGCGGTCGTAGCGCATGGCGGTCTTCCTGTCTGTCGGCTCGCACGGCGTGGACCGGGTGTCCGGCCGTGTGCGAGGTACTCGTGAAGCGTTTCCCGGGGCTTTCTCTGCCCCTGGAAATACCCCCCGGGGTACTCGTGTTACGGTCGTAAGCATACCCCCTGGGGTAATTCTTCATGGGAAGGGAGTCCCTCGTGTTCTTCGTCGAGACGATCGAGGTGGCCGGGCTCGGCAACCGCAGTTACCTGGCGGGCGGCGAGCGGACGGCGGTGGCGGTCGACCCGCCCCGTGACGTGGACCAGGTGATCGCGGCGGCGGCCCGGCGAGGGGTGCGGATCTCGCACGTCGTCGAGACGCACGTCCACAACGACTACGTCACCGGCGGCCTGGAGCTCGCCCGGCTCACTGGCGCCGCCTACCTCGTTCCCGCCGGGGCCCACGTCTCATTCGAACGCGTGCCGGTGCGTGACGGCGACCGCACGGAGATCGACACCGAGGCCGGACTGGCCCTGCGCGCGCTCACGACGCCCGGCCACACCCCGCACCACACCTCCTATGCGCTGGAGGAGAACGGCACGGCGGCCGCGGTGTTCACCGGCGGCTCGCTGCTGATCGGCACGGTGGGCCGTCCCGATCTCGTGGAGCCGCGGCTGACCGAGCGGCTCGCCCGCGCACAGCACGCCTCCGCACACCGCCTGGCCGCCGAGCTGCCCGACGACACGGCCGTGCTGCCCACGCACGGATTCGGCAGCTTCTGCTCCTCCTCCCAGGCCGAGGGCGGCGACACGACCATCGGCAAGGAGAAGGCGTCCAACGAAGCCCTCACCCGGGACGTCGACACCTTCGTCGCCGACCTGCTGGCCTGCCTCGACGACATCCCCGCCTACTACACACACATGGGCCCCGCCAACGCGGCCGGACCCGCACCCGTCGACCTGACCCCGCCCGCCGTCGCCGACGCCGAGGAGATCGCCGCCCGGCTGGCCGCGGGGGAGTGGGTGGTCGACCTGCGCAACCGCGTCGCGTTCGCCGCCGGGCATGTGTCCGGCTCGTTCAACTTCGAGGCCGAAGGACAGCTCGCCACCTACCTCGCCTGGCTGATCCCGTGGGGCAAGCCGGTCACGCTGCTCGCCGAGTCACCCGAGCAGCTCGCCACCGCCCAGCGAGAGCTGGTCCGCGTGGGCATCGACCGCCCCGCTGCCGCGGCCACCGGCGAACCCGGCGACTGGGTCCGGGACGGGGAGGCCCAGGCTTCCTTCCCGCGCGCCACGTTCGCCGATCTCGCCGGCCGGCACCCGGCGGAGGGAGTCGTCGTCCTCGACGTCCGGCGCGGCTCGGCGCGGGCGGCGGGACATGTCGAGGGCTCGGTCCACATCCCGGTCCACGGCCTGCACCGCCGCCTCGACGAGGTTCCTGACGGTGAGGTGTGGGTGCACTGTGCGGGCGGCATGCGGGCCGCCATCGCCGCCTCGCTGCTGGATGCCGCGGGCCGGGACGTCGTCGCCGTGGACGGCTCCTTCGACGCGGCCGAGATGGCGGGAGTCGCCGTCCGGATTCCCTGACGGCGCCGGATGCCACAGACGTCCCACCGATCTTCCGTACCGACCAGGAAACAGGAGCGAGAAACCGCAATGAGCATCTTCCGGCGAGGACGGGGCGGTCCGGGGCGCGTGACCGTGCAGGAGGCGGCCGCGCGCACCGGCTACGGCAACGCCGTCGACAGCGACGGTGAAGCCGTGCTGCTGGATGTGCGCGAGCCGTACGAGTGGCAGGCGGGGCATGCGCCGCGCGCCGTGCATCTGCCGCTGTCCGCGCTGGCCGCGGGGGCGGGGCTGCCCGCCGAGGCGCAGGCGCGGCCCCTGTTCGTGATCTGCCGCTCCGGCAACCGGTCCCGGCGGGCCGCGGAACTGCTGGTCGCCCGGGGCGCGCAGGCCGTGGACGTGATCGGGGGAATGGGGGACTGGGCGGGGGCGGGTCTGCCGGTGGTGGACGCACGCGGTGGGCACGGCACCGTCGCGTGAGCGCGCTCATACTCGCCCTGGCCGCCGGGGCGGTCATCGGCCTGGCGCTCGGCGCGCTCGGGGGCGGCGGCAGTGTGCTGGCCGTCCCCGCCCTGATCTACCTGCTCGACTTCACCCCGGTCGGGGCGACGACCGCGAGCCTGGTCATCGTCGCCGTCACCTCGGCCACCGCGATGTCCGCGCACGCCCGCGACGGGAACGTGCGCTGGCGTACGGGGCTGCTGTTCGCGGCGGCCGGGATCGGCCCGGCGATGCTGGGCGGCGCGCTCGCCGCCCGTATCCCGGCGGCCGTACTGACGGCGGCCTTCGCCGTGGTCGCGGGAGTGGCCGCCCTGCGTATGCTGCGGTCCGGTCCGGCCGCGGACGCCATCGTGCCGGTACGGCCGGGCCGGGCCGCGGCTGCGGGTGGCGGGCTCGGCGCGGTCACCGGTGTCCTCGGTGTCGGCGGTGGCTTCCTCGCCGTACCGGCGCTGGTGGGCGTGCTGGGCCTGCGGATGCGGAACGCGGTGGGTACCAGCCTCCTGGTCATCACCGTCAACTCACTGGCCGCGCTGGCGATGCGCGCAGGCACGGTCGAGGGGCTGGACTGGGCGGTCGTCGGGCCGTTCGTCGGGGCCGCGATCCTAGGCGCCTGGGACGGCAAGCGGCTGGCCGCGAAGATCTCAGGACACATGCTTCAGCGGATCTTCGCGGTGGTGCTGCTGGCGGTGGCGGCCTTCATGTTGATCGACGCGGCGCTGTGACGGCCGCCGAGGTGAGAGCCCTCACGCCAGGGACAGGAACAGCTTCTCCAGGCGCGAGCGCATCTGCTGGGCGTCCTCGCCGTTCTTGCGGCCGGACTCGATGTCGGTCATGCACTGCTGCATGCCGGTCGCGATGATCGCGAAACCGGCGCGGTCGAGGGCGCGGGAGGCGGCGGCGAGCTGCGTGACGACGTCCTCGCAGTCGCGCCCCTCCTCGATCATCCGGATCACACCGGAGATCTGACCCTGCGCACGGCGCAGCCGGTTCAGTACGGACTTCAGGTCCGCACCCTCAAGCTCCAGTTCCACGACCACTCCTCGAAGAAAATACCCCTAGGGGTACTGTACGTCCCGGTTCGGGACGGCGTCGACCATCAAGATTCCCGACCATTAAGGATCACACCTGCCATGACCCAACCCCCCGCCCCCGTCGCCCTCGCCACCGACCAGGCCCGCACCCGGCTGCACGAACTCACCGTCATCGACGTGCGCACGCCCGCCGAGTACGCCTCCGGCCACCTGCCCGGCGCCCTCAACATCCCTCTGGACCGCATCCGGCGGGCGCTGCCGGAGATGCGGCACGCTTCGGAGCGCGGCGACGTCCTGGTGGTGTGCGCCTCCGGCGCGCGCTCCGAGAACGCCTGCAAGTTGCTGGCCGAGCAGGGCATCGCCACGGCCACGCTCGTCGGCGGCACCGGTGCCTGGGTGGCCGAGGGGCACGACCTGCACACGCCGGCCGCCTGCGACACGCGGGCGGGCTGGAGCATGGAACGCCAGGTCCGCTTCACCGCCGGCAGCCTGGTCCTGCTCGGCCTCCTGCTCGGCATGCTCGTGCACCCGGCCCTCCTGCTGCTCTCGGCCGGTGTCGCGGGCGGCCTGGTCTTCTCCGCCCTCACGAACACCTGCGGCATGGCGGTCGTACTCGGCAAGCTGCCGCACAACCGCCCGCGCGCGGCCGACCTCGACGCCACGCTGGCCGTTCTGCGCAGCCGCTGAACTCGCGTTCCAGGGCCCCCGTGGAGTCTCCATGGGCACCCTGGACGTCAGTTCGATCCCGTCGAGCCCGCGGCGGCCTTCCGGCGCGCGGCGTCCATGTCGACGGCCCGGATCTTGCCAATGAGCTATTCCAGGGCCTGCGGCGGCAGCGCGCCCGGTTGCGAGTACAGGACGGTCCGGTCGCGGACGGCCATGAGGGTGGGGATGGAGGAGATCTGGAAGGTGCCGGCCAGTTCGGGCTGTGCCTCGGTGTCGACCTTGCCGAACACTATGTCCGGGTGGCGTGCGGCCGCCTTTTCGTAGACGGGGTCGAACATCCGGCACGGTCCGCACCAAGCCGCCCAGAAATCGATCAGCACGATCTCTGAACCGGTGACGGTCTCCTCGAAGTTGTCCTTGGTCAGTTCCATGGTGGGCATGGCTTCCGGTCTCCTCTCATATACCCGGTGGGGTATATGGGTCCCTTCGGTTCAACCGGTGCCGGTCCGGGTTTGTTCCAGGCAGACGGGCGGCAGCGGGAACCGGCGCATGCGCTCGAAGTCGGCCGACAGCCCGGTGGGGCCGTCGTCGAGGGAATCCGCACGGCAGGTCAGCACCTCGCGTGCACGGTCGAGCTGGCCCGACAGCGCTTCCTCGCCCAGCCGGTGGTGGCGGACCGTCGACGCGGTGATTCGTCCGTCGGCGGCCAAGCGTACGTCGGTCAGCCGCAGCGGAGGAGCGGCCGGGCCGGTGCGATGGCGCCACTGCCCGGTGTGCGGGTCGAAGCGGTAGTCGGGGAGGAGCCGGTGGCCGTACGCGGCGATCAGTACGGGGCGGCGGTCGCGTACGTCCCAGAAGGACAGCGCGCCGTGCGCGTGCAGCAGCCGGGCGATGCGGTCGGTGTCGCTGAGGATGCCGGTGACGTTGGAGGCGGCCGAGAAGCTGCCGATGCGCAGCGGCCGGTCGGCGTACCGGACCAACTGTGCCTCCAGTTCAGCGGGATCGATGTGACCGTCCGCGTCCTCGTCGATGACCACGACGTCGGCGACCGACTCCCGCCAGGGCAGTTCGTTCGAGTGGTGCTCGTACGGGCCGACGAATACGACCGGGCGTACGGCCCGCGGCAGCGGGTCAGGCCGGCGCAGCTCCAGGATGCCCACCAGTTTGTTGACCGCCGCGGTCGCTCCCGAGCCGCAGAAGACGACGAGGGCGTCCTCGGTGCCGCCGACCGCGTCGCGGATGATCCGCCGGGCGTCCTCGCGCAGCCGGGTCGTCTGCAGCCCGGTGCTGGAGCTCTCCGTGTGGGTGTTGCCGTAAAGGGGCAGCACCTGCTCGCGCACGAAGTCCTCGACGAAGTCCAGGGAACGGCCGGAGGCGGTGTAGTCGGCGCAGACGAGGCGCCGGGGGCCGTAAGGGCCCTCCAGCACCTCGCCGTCGCCGATCAGGCCGCGACGGATGCGGTCCAGAAGGGGGGAGGCGGGCGGCGCCAGGTGCGTGCTCATGGTGCCAGCCCGATGCCGATCTCGGGTGGCTGCTGCAGTGTGTTGTGGACCGTGCAGCGTGAGGCGACGGCGAGCAGGGCCGCGCGGCCCTGCTCGGGCAGTCCGGGCGGTGGGACGATCGTGACGTGCACGGAGGCCACGCGGGCGGGCCGGTCGGTGGCCATGGTGAATTCCGTACGGACACGCAGTCCAGCCTGGTCCAGGCCGTGGCGGTGCAGGAAACGACCCGCGTAGAAGGCGACACAGGTGGCCAGCGAGGCGACGAACAGTTCGGTGGGAGTGGGGGCGATGTCCGTGCCGCCCGCCTCGACGGGCTGGTCGACGTGGATGTGGTGGCCGCGGATGTCCACGGTGTAGATGTCGCGGTCGGCGTGGGTCACCTCGAGGCGGTGCACGTCCGCGTCCTGCGGCTGGTTCGTGGGGAGGGTCTGCGGTGCGGTGCCGGTCATGGCCGGGCCCCTTCTCTTCGGCGTCGGCTGCTGTTGGTTCCAGTCGACCGCGAACCGCGCTACTGATCGAGAGGCCGACGGGGTGTGCCAGGGGCGGTTCGGCCCTCGCACCGGCAGCCGTCGTCGCATACCCTGGTAGGTATTTTTTCAGGGGGTTCATGGCGGGCGGGCAGCGCACGGGGTCTGCGGGGCGGGTCGAAGGCATACCCGGGTGGGTACCTTGGTGGGGGCCAACGGCCCATGCCTCGCCCTCATCTTCCACACGACAGTGGGGACATGGGCCAACACATCGTGATACTCGGAGGCGGCACCGCCGGCACGCTGACGGCGAACAGGCTGTGCCGCATGTACGACGAGGACGAATGCCGGATCACCGTGGTCGACCAGGACGACGACCACGTCTACCAGCCCGGCCTGCTGTTCGTCCCCTTCGGCGCGGCCCAGCCGCGCCACCTCGTCCGGTCACGCCCGCGGCAACTGAACGCCGCCATCGACTACAAGATGGCGAGGATCGAGCGGGTGGACCTGGACGCACGGACGGTGCACCTCAGTGGCGGCATCCGGCTGCCCTACGACGTCCTCGTGGTCGCCACCGGGGCCACGCTGCTGCCGGAGGAGACCGAGGGGCTGACCGGTCCAGGCTGGGGAGAGAAGGTCTTCACCTTCTACGACCTTCCCGGCGCTGTCGGTCTGCACCACGCCCTTGAGCGCTTCGAGGGCGGGCGCGTCGTGGTGAACGTGGCCGATCTGCCGGTCAAGTGCCCTGTCGCGCCACTGGAGTTCGCTTTCCTCGCTGACTGGTACTTCCAGCGGCGCGGCATCCGCGACAAGGTCCGACTGACGTACGCCACCCCGCTGGACGCCGCCTTCACCAAGCCCGTCGCCGCCAAGGCGCTCGGCGGGCTGCTGGCGGACAAGGGCATCGAGCTGGTCACCGAGTTCACGCTCGGCGAGGTCGACGGCGAAGGCGGCCGGCTGGTGTCGTACGACGAACGCGAGGTGCCCTTCGACCTGGCGGTGGTCGTGCCACTGCACGGCGGCGCCGAGTACGTCGGCCGCTCCGAGGACCTCGGCGACGATCTGGGCTTCATCCCCGTCGACCAGCGCACCCTCCAACACCCCCAGTATCCCGAGGCGTTCGCCATCGGCGACGCGGCCGGGCCGCCGGCGTCCAAGGCGGGCTCGGTGGCGCACTTCGCGGGGGAGACGCTCACGCACAACATCGGCCGCTTCCTGGCGGGACAACCACTGGACGCGACCTTCGACGGGCACACCAACTGCTTCGTCGAGACGGGCTTCCACAAGGCGCTGCTCATCGACTTCAACTACGAGACCGAGCCGCTGCCAGGCCACTTCCCGGCTGCGGTGGGCGTGCCGCTGCTGAAGGAGTCGCACGCCAACCACCTCGGCAAGCTGGCATTCGAATGACTGTACTGGCACAGCCTCCTGCCCGGCCGGGAACTGCCCGGCATCGACTCGGCGATGCCCGAGCACGGCAAACACCACGTCCACGCCTGAACGTCTCTGAACGAAGGAGAACACCGTCATGCCCACCGCCACCTACGGCGACACCGCCGTCCCCGTCGACGACGAGGGCTTCTTCACCGATCCCGACCGCTGGACCGAGCCCATGGCCGAGCAGATCGCCCACGAGGCGGGCATCGAGGAACTGACGGACCGGCACTGGACGGTCGTCCACTTCATGCGTGCCGTATACGCCGCCAAGGGCACCGGCCCCACCGTGCGCGTCCTGGGCAAGACGTCCGGCGTGAGCGTCAAGGAGCTGTACCAGCTCTTCCCCAAGGGCCCGGCCAAGACCGCGGCGAAGATCGCCGGAATTCCCAAGCCGCGCGGCTGCATCTGACCTCCCGGTCATCGCCCCCGCCATCGTCTCTGTCATCGAGGAGCGTGCCGTCATGGCCGACACCGCCACCACCCGGGCGACGATCGAGAAGGTCTCGATCATCGTCTCCAAGGGGTCCCTGGAAGGGATCTATCCGGCCCTGATCATGGCCAACGGCGCCCGCGCCGAGGGCATCGAGGCCGACCTGTTCTTCACCTTCTTCGGACTCGACGCCATCACGAAGAAGCGCTGGGAGCACATCAAGCTGGCCACTGTCGGCAACCCGGGCCTGCACCTGCCCACCCTGCTGGGCGGCATGCCGGGCGTCCCCGACCTGGTCACCCGCTACATGGAACGCAAGATGGACAAGCTCGACATCCCGCCGATCCCCGAGTTCATCGAGATGATCTCCGACACCGGCGCGGGCCTGTACGCCTGCAAGGCGTCGGTCGACCTCTTCGAACTCGACAAGGACGACCTCGTCGACCAGGTCCAGGACATCATCACGGTCGGCGAGTTCTACGAGCACGCGGCCGGCGGCCAGACCATCTACACCTGAGATGACCGGCACCGGCTCGGGGCACGGTCTGTCGGACGGAGTGCGGCGCGTGCCGGCGGTGGTCGCCCATCCCGACGACGAGTCGTTCGGGCTGGGCGGCCTGCTGGGCCTGTTGTCCGACGGCGGCGTGCCCACGACGGTCCTCTGCTTCACCCACGGTGAGGCGTCCACCCTGCACGGCAGCCCCGGCGACCTGCACACCGTCCGCGAGGGCGAACTCGCCTGCGCCGCACGGGAGCTGGGCGTCCAGCGCGTGGAACTGGCCGGACATCCGGACGGCGGCCTGGGCGACATCCCGTCGTACCGGCTCACCGCGCAAGTCACTCGCCTCATCGGCGAGGAGCGACCCAGCCACCTGCTCGTGTTCGACACGGGAGGCGTCACCGGACACCGGGACCGCCAACGAGCCACCGAGGCCGCGCTGCTGGCTCAGGACGAAGACGCCCATGACGGCGACGAACCAGCCGAAGGACTTGCGCAGCGCGTCCTGTGGGATGCGCCCGGCGAGACGGCCGCCGATCACGCTGCCGACGACGGCGGTTGCCGTCACGAGGGCGGCGAACCCCCAGTCGATGTGCACGCCGGCGAGGTAACCGGCCAGCCCGGCGAAGGACTTCATGGAGATGACCAGCAGCGAGGTGCCGACGGCCACGGTCATCGGCAGCCCGCCCAGCAGGGCCAGGGCGGGCACGACCAGGAAGCCGCCGCCCGCGCCGACCAGTCCGGTGACCAGGCCGACGACGATGCCCTCCAACAGGACGTGGAACACGGGGAGTTCGTGGTGGACCTTCTTCGGCGCCTGCCGACGGTCACGGATCATGGCGACGGCGGTGGCGATCATCATGAGGGCGAAGGCGAGCAGCAGGACGGTGCCGGGGATGAACTCGGCGAGCCGTCCGCCCGCGTAGGCGCCGGTCATGCCGGCGAGCCCGAACAGCAGCCCCGTACGCCACCGCACGCGTCCGGCACGCGCGTGCGAGACGACGCCGGCTGCGCTGGTGACGCCGACGACGAACAGGGAGGTGGCGATGGCCTCCTTGGTCTCCATCCCGGCCAGGTAGACCAGGATGGGCACGGTCAGGATGGACCCGCCGCCGCCCAGGACGCCGAGGCTGACGCCGATGAGCAGTGACGCGGCGATGATCACGGCGATCACGACGAGCCCCGCAGGGCGGCGACGACCGTGTCGAGGTCGGTGCGCGGACCACGGTTGTAGGGCAGCTTCGACAGCAGCATGCCCATCGCACAGGTGTTGGTGAGTGCGGCGACGGTCAGCCCGGCGCCGACGGCGGTGCCGATGAGGTGCAGCCCGGGCAGGAACAGGCCCGCGACGCCGGTGACCAGGACGAGGGTTCCGGCGATGAGGCGCACCTGGCGTTCCAGGTCCCAGCGTTCGGGGCCGCGGGTGAGCGGGCCTGAGGCGGTCTCCCACGCCGTGACGCCGCCGTCGAGGACGCGCAGGTTGGGCAGTCCGGCTTCGGCGAGGGCCTGTTCGGCCTGGGCGGCGCGGGCGCCGGAGCGGCAGATGAGGATGACGTCCTCGTCGAGGTGGTGGCGCAGTTCGGCGCGGTGCTCGCGCAGGGTGTCGAGGGGGACGTTGTAGGAGCCGGGGATGTGGGCGGTGCGGAACTCGCCGGGCTTGCGCACGTCCAGCAGGCGCGGGCCTTGGCCCTCCTGCGTCAGGTCGCGCAGGGTCGCGGGATCGAGTCGGGGTTTGTCGGCGCTGGTGGTCATCGGGGGTCCTTGCTGTCCGTGAAGCGTTCTTCTTGTGAGGGGGGACCGGGCGGGGGCCGACGGTTTCGGCCGCCGCCCGGTGTGCGGTGGATCAGACGTCGGCCGATGCGGGCAGGGCGAGCCAGGCGCCGTAGCCGCCGAGCAGGTCGGAGACGTCGGTGCGGCCCTGGTGGTGCAGCAGGCTGGCGGCGATGGAGGAGCGGTGGCCGCCCGCGCAGTGGGCGACCAGGGGTCGGTCGGCCGGGATCTCGTCGATGCGGCGGGCGAGTTCGGCCAGCGGGATGTGCAGGGAGCCCTCGATGAAGCCCTCTTCGCGCTCGGCGGTGTTGCGCACGTCGAGGACCAGCGGCGGCTCCTCACTGTCGAGCAGGCGGCGCAGTTCGTCCGTCGTCAGGCGGCTCGCCTGCTCCATCTCGTCGGCCAGTGCCGGGAAGGCGCCCTCGGGCTCGCGCAGATAGCCGCCGACCCTGTCGAAGCCGATCCGGGCGAGCCGGGTGACGACCTCCTCCTCCCGGTCCTGCGGCGCGATGACGACGACGTCCTGCTCGGGGGCGACGACCATGCCGGCCTGCTCGGCGAAGCGGCCGTCCGCGGGCACGTTGACCGAGCCGTGCAGATATCCGGGCGCGAAGTCCTGCGGCGAGCGGGCGTCGAGGACGACCGCCCCCGCCGCGCGCCGCTGCATGAACTCCTCGACCGACAGCGGCCGGGGCGCGGCGGCCGCGTCGAACAGGCCGTGCTCCTTGCGGTTGAGGATGGCGTCGTAGACGAAGTAGGCGGGCGCGGACGGCTGGCCCTCGGTGACCAGCGCGACGAACTTCTCCTCACTCATGGGCCGGCAGGCGTAGTTGGTGGCGCGCTGCTCGCCGATGGTGGACTGACGCTGGGTGGAGAGGTTCTTGCCGCAGGCGGAGCCGGCGCCGTGCGCGGGGAAGACCCGTACGGCATCCGGGAGGGCCATCAGTTTGTGCTGGATGGTGTCGTAGAGCATGGTGCCGAGTTCGTCGGCGGTCACGCCGATCGAGGCGAGCAGGTCGGGCCGGCCCACGTCGCCGATGAACAGCGCGTCGCCGGTGAGGACGCCGTAGGGGACGGCGTCGGTGGCGTGTTCGTAGACCAGGACGCTGATCGACTCCGGTGTGTGGCCGGGGGTTTCGAGGATCTGGAGTGTGACGTCGCCGAGGGTGATGCGTTCACCGTCGGTCAGCTTGTGGATGGGGTACTCGGCCTCGGCGCGCTGTCCGTAGCCGATCCACGCGCCGGTGCGGTCGGCCAGCTCCAGGTGGCCGGCGAGGAAGTCGGCGTGGAAGTGGGTGTTGATGACGGCTTCGATGGTGAAGCCGTGCTCGGCGGCGTCCGTGAGGTACTCGGAGACGTCGCGGCGCGGGTCGACGACGACGGCCCTGCCCGTGGTCTCGTCGGCGATCATGTACGACGCCTGGGAGAGGCAGTCGAGGTAGTACTGGGCGAAGAACATGGTCGGGTGACCTCCGTGTCAGAAGGATTTGATTACCCCTGGGGGTATATAGAAGGGTCTGGTCCGCCTTTGTCGGAGGGCGGGGACGGTGGTCGGCCCGGGTCGGGGGATGTCCGGGCCGACCGGTCAGAGGCGGCCGGTGAGCATGCCGTGCCAGTACACCGGCGGCAGGCCGTACCGCTTGAACACCCACATCGTGCGCCGCTCCTTGAACGGGTCGAGCAGCGGGAACGACGGGGTGGGGTTCAGGTCGTAGTCGAACTCGGCGAGCAGCATCCGGTCGCGGGCGGTCACCAGCGGACAGGACGTGTAGCCGTCGTAACGGTGCGACGGAGTCCGGCCGTTCATGACGTCGAGCAGGTTGCGGGCCACGACCGGGGCCTGCTTGCGCACCGCGGCACCGGTCTTGGACGTGGGCAGGTTCGCCACGTCGCCGAGCGCGAAGACATTGTCGTAGGACGGGTGTTGGAGCGTGTGCTTGTCCGCGGCGACGAAGCCCTGCGGGCTCGCGGGGTCGGCGAGCGGGCTCGCTTTGACCCAGTCGGGTGCGCTCTGCGGTGGCACGGCGTGCAGGAGGTCGTAGCGGATGGTCTCCTTCGTGCCGTTCGCGTGGTCGGTGACGGTGACCTCGCGGGCGTCGCCGTCGACGGCGGTCATCTCGGAGCGCAGCCGCACCTCGATGCCGTAGCGGGCGGCCACCTTCTCCAGCACCTGTGACCAGGCGGGCACCTTGAACATCGCCGCGTCCGGGATGACGAGGATGATGCGGATGTCGTCCAGGACCTTCTGCTTGCGCCAGTGGTCGGCCGCCAGGTATGCGATCTTCTGCGGGGCGCCACCGCACTTCAGCGGGGTCGCCGGGTGGGTGAAGACGGCCGTGCCCGACCGCGTCTGCTTGATCAGCTCCCAGGTGCGCGGGGCGTACTCGGGTGCGTAGTTGCTGCTCACCCGATCGTGGCCGACTGCATCGGCCAGGCCCGGCACGCCGCTCCAGTCGAGCTGGAGACCGGGTGTCATGACCAGGTGTTCGTAGGTGAGCGCGTCGCCGCCGGACAGGGGCACCGTGTGGTTGTCGGGGTCGACGGCCAGCGCGCGCCGGCGGATCCAGCGCACGCCGTCGGGTATCACGGACGCTTCGGGGCGACGGGTGGTGTGCAGCGGAGCCTGTCCGCCGCCGACCAGCGTCCACAGCGGCTGGTACCAGTGGGTGTCGGACGGTTCGATCAGGGTGATGTCGCTGACGCCGGCGCGGCGCAGACGGGCGGCGACACTGATGCCGGCGCTGCCGCCGCCGATGACGGCGACGCGGTGTCGGCCGGAGATCGGGGCGTCGGTGGGGGAGGGTGTGGCGGCCAAGGCGGTGCTCCTTTCCAGCTGGCCGTTGTGCCGGTGTCGGCCGGGGCCACGCCCGTGCAACAGGTGCTGCCCTGCTG
>NZ_JAPWHT010000016.1:0-49890 GCF_027270795.1 Streptomyces sp. ActVer | reverse complement strand
ATGGGGGTGCGGGTGTCGAGGCGGGCGAGGAGCAGCAGGTCTTCGGCGAGGGCCTGGAGGCGGTGGGTCTGTCGTGCGGCGGTGGTGGCCGCGGCGGGCCAGTCGGGGCGTTCCGGGTAGGTGAGCGCGACTTCCAGGCTGGCCAGCAGTGTGGTGAGGGGACTGCGCAGTTCGTGGGCGGCGTCCGCAACGAAGCGGCGCTGCTGGGCGGCGGCGTCGTCGAGGCGTTGGAGGGTGGTGTTGATGGTGGTGGCCAGGGCGGTGATCTCGTGTCCCGCGGCGGGGACAGTGACGCGTTCGCGGGGGTCGCTTGCGGTGACCGAGGCGGTGAGGACACGGATGGCTTCGACCGGCCGCAGCGCGATGCGGACGGCGAAGTAGGCGACGGCGGCGATCAGTACGAGGCTGACGAGCCCGGCCCGCAGCAGCCGGCGGTCGGTGGCCTCGGTGATTGCCTCGGCGATGTCCTCGCCTGCGTGTGGAAGCACCACCACATAGACCCGCAGCTGGGCGTCGGCGGCGACACCCAGAGCGGCGACTCTGTCGCTGCTCAGTTCATCGGCCCTGACATCGTCGTACATGACCTGGTAGGTTCCGCCGTCCTTGCCGAACCGGTCCCCGGGTGCGGAGTCGGGGCGCGCCGGCAGGCGCACGGGACGGGTCGTATAGCCCCAGTTCGGCCCCTCGTCCGGTGGGGCGGGCAACTCGGCCTTCGGTGGGGCGGGCAGCACATGGCGGGTGCCGGGATCGAACTCCTCCATGCCTCCGCCGTAGGCGACGGCGGCGCGTCGGCCGGTCGCGACGATCTCATACGGCACGGTGCTTCGGCGAGCGGGAACCGCACCCTTCTCCAGCTGATCGACGAGAGCCAAGAACTGTTTCTCCGTCTGCCCTTGGGCGATCCCTGTGCTCTCGCGGTAGACGTCGCGGTGTACCCACCAGCCGATGCTCACCAGGATGACGGCGGCGGCTGATGCGGCGGCCAGGGCGGTGCGGGCTCGTACCGAACGCGGCCACCAGCGGCGTCGCGGCTCAGTCTCGTTCACGGTCGTCCACCAGTCGGTAGCCGGTACCCCGTACGGTCTGCAGGGACTGCCGGTCAAACGCGGCGTCCACCTTCTTGCGCAGGGCGCTGACGCGCGCCTCCACCAGGTTGGGATCCAGGGCTTCGTCGGGCCACGCGTGATAGAGCAGATCCGTTTTGGGGACCGCCTGGCCCGCCCGGCGGGCCAGCAGCTCCAGCACGGCGAACTCCCGGGGTGTGAGGTCCACCCGGGCCCCGGCCCGGCGGCAGACCCGGCCGGCGACATCCAGCGAGAGGTCGCCCACGGCAAGGACGGGCGGGGCGACCGTGGCCGCTCGCCTGACCAGGGCTCGCAGCCGTGCGACGAGCACCACGTAGGAGAAGGGTTTGGCCAGGTAGTCGTCGGCCCCCGTGTCCAGGGCCTCTGCCTGATCCCACTCCCCGTCCTTGGCGGTGAGCACCAGGATGGGGGTCGCGTTGCCCTCCCGGCGCAACTGGGCGCAGACCTTGTAGCCGTTGAGTCCGGGCAGCATCAAGTCCAGTACGACAAGGGCGTATTCGCCGGTCCGGGCCATCCACAGTCCCTGCCGGCCGTCATGGGCGAGGTCGACACTGTAGCCCTCGGCGGTCAGACCGGTGTGCAGGGTATGGGCAAGGTCCACCTCGTCTTCGACCACCAGGATGCGCATGGGGTGCAGCCTCGCACAGCGCCGGCCTGCCTTCCTGATCGGCCGGTCAGGTTGGATCAGCAACTGGTCAACGAGGTCCGGGCACGCTGGCGGAACGTCTTCGCCACTGCTGAAAGGCCCTGCCACCGATGGCCATTGATGAGTTCAACATTGTCAATGATACGGAAAATACTCCTCAGGCACACTCTCAGAAAAGTTCCCTGCTCTCACGCCGAAGACTCCTCACTCCCTTGCTCTTGCCGGTTACATTGTCCGCCCTTCTCGGTATATGGAGAATTCGCAGAGAAGGAACCTTGTGGCATGACGAGGCTGTGACTCTCGAATTGGCTTCCCGTAGCCTGCCGGACCTTTGGCAGACGCTGGGTAACATAGACGCCGTGCATGGAGCATATTACCTTCTCATGCATGGGCTGTTTGGCCTCTTCGGGACCGACCTCCTGGTGCTGCGTCTTCCCTCTGTTCTTGCCGGTGCGCTGGCAGCGGCAGGAGTCACAGCGCTCGGGGTCCGATTGTCAGGGACGCGAGCTGGAATACTGGCAGGCCTTTCCTTCGCAGTACTCCCAGATGTTCAAAGATATTCTCAGGAGGGGCGCTCGTACTCACTGGTCTGCGCACTTGTGGTCTGGGCCACATATTCTCTTGCGAGTGCGACACTCAGTTGCCGCGCCCCGGTAATTACCGGGCGTAGAAGTTCGAGGGTGCCGTGGATCATATATGGCGCTCTCATGCTGGCAGCGTGCATTCTGCATCAGTTCGCCGCCCTTGCCCTGGTAGTACATGCCTTCGCCGTGCCGGATTATGCGCGGCGCACTTGGGCATACACCGCACTTTTGGTTGCGACGGGAGTCGCACCCCTCGCGGCTCTGGGAATGGCGCAATCCGAGCAAGTCGCATGGATCGACGGTGTCACCGTTAGTGAATACCAGCTCTTCGCGATACTGGCTTCCTTCGCGATAGTGCTGTCCTACTTCGCATCATCAGGGAACGCCGGCAAAGTTTCTCCTGAAGCGCCTTTCAGTCTACGGGCGATCGCCCTACCTCTGTTCATATTGCCCACTGCCCTTCTCATGCTGATTTCTCTTTACAAGCCTTTCTATGTAGAGAGGTACGTGCTCTACGGCCTCGTCGGCCTGGCGCTCCTTCTGGGGGCCGCGCTTGACCGCATGCTCGGGCTAGGGCGCAGCCTGCAAGTAACTGCAGCGATTGCTGTCGCGTCGGCAATCGCACTGCTCATACCCGAGTCCCTTAATCTGCGGACGCCGGAAAGCCGATCGGACAATGTCACCGCTCTGGCAATAGTCCTGTCCAGGGAATACGCTCCTGGTGACGGGGTTCTCTACTTGTCCGTGAAGAGGCGTGCATGGTCGCTGGCCTACCCTTCGGTGAACAGAGGGATGTCCGACCTTGCCCAGGAGCTCACTCCGGCAGCCTCGCACGACCTTTACGGCACCGAATTGCCCTCCCCTCAGATCCGCGAGCGCATGCGCAGCAGCTCACGAATTCTCGTAGTAACGGAACCCAAAGGCGTTCGTGCCGAAAGCAACGGGACAGAGGTAATGAAGGAGAGGGTTCTGGAAGAATATTTCACCAAGGACGACACCATACAAATCGACGGGGCTCAGGTCATTATTTACGAGCCCCGTACAGCGGCTACCGAGGCTGAGCTCACGGTGTCCCAGGAGCTGACGGTTCGTCACCCCTCAGGCGTGCCCGGAGCTCGGCGAAAAGGCCGCCCAGACAGCCGTTGACCGCCTCGCTGCATGAGACGTCGCAGGCGGCTGCGGAAGATCTTCGCGCCGGGCTCCACTGCTCTCGGAGCGGGCAAATCAGCCTCAAGGATGTGTGGTGCTTCAGTTGCGACGAGGTGGCCGAAGCTGAAGCCCAGTTCCTGGAGATCGACGACTCGTTCGACGTCGACCACAGCCGCACCCCCGACGACCTGGCCACCATCGGCCGCAACGCAGAGTCGGCAACTCCGGTCCCGCGCCCGGTCTCACAGACACCGACGAACCGGGCGACCGCACCGCATCACGCTGCGGGATTCGACGCGACCACCGTCGAGGAACGGCGCGACGGGGCGGGCGCGTTCTGGGCGGACGTCGTCCGCGAGTCAGGGGCGGCGGCCGCACTCCGGACGGCCGCCAGGTCGACATCGAGGTCGCGAAGGCGGGCCGACCGCTCGGCGGCTCCTCCAGCGACGGTCCGTACGACTACAGCGTCCACCTGACCGTCGCCACGCTCGTCCACGGCACTTCTGTTCCACCTCTTGACCCGCTGGGCAGAGAGGTGCAATCTCTCGTCAATGCGCATTAGGTAATACGCATTAACGATGCCGTCGCCGACAGCGCCAGGCCCTGCCCCGGAGGAGAGAAGCACTGTGGAACCCAGGAAGCGGCCCGGACGTACGCCCGCTCCGGCCGGTCGGACGTCGCGGCCCCGGCAGGCCGAGGTGGCTCGGCTCGCGGGGGTGTCGCAGGCGACCGTGTCCCTGGTGCTCTCCCCGAAGCCCGACGGCAAGGGGCGCATCATCTCCGAAGAGACCCGGCAGCGGGTCCTGGAAGCGGCCCGCAGCCTCGGCTACGTACCCGACCCGGCCGCACGACGACTGGCCGCCGCCCGCAACAACCTGCTCGGCGTCTTCAGCTTCACCGCCACGTTCCCGACCGATGTGCAGCACTCGTACTACCCCTTCCTGGTCGGCGTGGAGCGCGAAGCAGCGGCGCTCGGTTACGACCTGGTGCTGTTCACCGGGTCGAGCACCGGCGGCGCGGGGGCCGCGGGTCCCGACGCCCTGAGCCGGGTCCGGCTCGCCGACGGCTGTCTCTTCATCGGTCGGCACACACCCCGGGCAGAGCTCAAGCGGCTGGTCGAGGACGGCTTCCCGGTCGTGCACCTGGGCCGCCGCGAGGAACTGGAGGGCGTGGCATGGGTCGGCGCGGACTATGTCGAAGCCACACGTGAAGTCGTGGGCCATCTGGCCGAGTTGAGGCATCGACGGATCGTCCTCGTCCGTGAGGACGACGACGCGCCTGCCTCGGCGGACCGTCAGCGCGGCTTCCTGGAAGGGCTGGAGGCAGCGGGTCTGCCTTCCGGGCCCACGACCGTCTTCCGGTCCGCGGATCCGCAGCGGGACCTGACGCCCGAACGGCTGCGCGCCTGGGCCGATGAAGGAGTGACTGCCTTCGTCGCTGAGGAGACCGACACCGGGGCGGCCTGGAGGGGCCTGCTCTCCGCCGTACGCGAGGCAGGCCTCGACTGTCCCGGAGAGGTATCCCTCGCCCTGCTCGGCAGCCCGCCCGCCGACCTGGCGGGTGAACCCGAACCGACCGGATTCGACATCCCGCGGCCGCAGTTGGGCGCCGCGGCCGTACGTCTGCTGGCCGCGCTCGTCGCGAGCGAGGAGGCGCGGGAACCACTCGTCAGCTGCGTCTTCCGCCCGGGCCTGACGGCCGCACCGCCGCGTGCTCGTTCCTGAAAACACGGTCCCCACAGACCCCTCTCCCCCACTGAACGCGAACAGCAGCAAGGAGAAGCGTGATACCCGAAGCAGACATCCTCGTCGTGGGCGGCGGCCTCGGCGGCGTGGCCGCCGCACTCGCCGCCTGCCGGGCAGGACGCAGCGTCGTGCTCACCGAGGAGACGGACTGGATCGGCGGCCAGCTCACCAGCCAGGCCGTACCGCCCGACGAGCACCCGTGGGTCGAGCAGTTCGGTACGACCGCGTCATACCGGCGGCTGCGCGAGGAGATCCGGAGGTACTACCGCCACTGGTACCCCCTGCGGGCCGAGGCCCTGACACTCACCGACCTCAACCCCGGAGCGGGCCGCGTCAGCAAGCTCTGCCACGAGCCGAGGGTTGCCCTTGCGGTCCTGGAGGGCATGCTCGCGCCTCACCGGGCAGCGGGACGACTGACCGTTCTCACCGAGCACCGGCCGATCTCCGCCGAGTCCGACAACGATGTCGTACGGTCGGTGACGCTGGAGGACCTGCGCGACGGGACACATCGCACGCTCACCGCGCGGTACGTCCTGGACGCCACCGAGACGGGTGAACTTCTCCACCTCGCGGGCATCGAGCACGCCAACGGGGCCGAGGCACGCGCCGAGTTCGACGAACCGCACGCCCCGGACGAGGCCCAGCCTCTCAACCAGCAGGGCATCACGGTCTGTTTCGCGCTCTCCCACCACGAGGTCGAGGACCACACGATCGACCGGCCGCAGGACTACGACTTCTGGCGCACCTACCAACCCTCGTTCTGGCCGGGCCCGTTGCTCGGCTTCGAGGCACCCGACCCGCGCACGCTGGAGCCGGTGCCGCGGACCTTCGTACCGAATCCGGATCTCGATCCGCTCGGCGTCTCGGCCGACCAGAGTGCCGACGCCGGTGACAAGGAACTGTGGGGCTTCCGCCGCATCCTCGCCCGCAAGCTGCACTCGCCGGGCGCCTTCGACTCCGACATCACGCTCGTCAACTGGCCGCTCAACGACTACTGGCTCAAGCCGTACATCGGGCAGGAGGCGGAAGCTCTGGGCGAGGCACGGCAGTTGTCGCTGTCGCTGCTGTACTGGCTGCAGACCGAGGCGCCCCGGGCGGACGGCGGGACCGGCTTCCCGGGCCTGCGGATCCGCCCGGACGTGACCGGCACGGCGGACGGCCTGGCCAAGGCGGCGTACGTCCGTGAGTCCCGCCGTATCAAGGCCGTCACCACGGTCACCGAGCACGATGTGGCGATCGACCTCGTCGGCCCACGCGGCGGAACGCGCCACCGCGACTCGGTGGGCGTCGGCAGCTACCGCATCGACCTGCATCCCTCGACCGGCGGCGACGACTACATCGACATCGGGTCCGTGCCGTTCGAGATCCCGCTCGGCGCGCTCGTGCCGCGCCAGGTGCGCAACCTGCTGCCCGCCGGCAAGAACATCGGCACGACGCACATCACCAACGGCTGCTACCGGCTCCATCCGGTGGAGTGGAACGTCGGCGAGGTCGCCGGTGCCCTGGCCGCGCACTGCGTGGCCGAGGACGTCGAGCCGCACCAGGTGCAGGCCGAGGACAAGCGGTTCGAGGAGTTCGGGCGGCTGCTCGACCGCGACGGAGTGCAACGCCACTGGCCGGACGTACGCGGCTACTGAACAACCCCCGCGTGGGCGGGAGTTCGGGCACGGCGGCTCCACCCGCCCCGCCCGGCGACCGCCCGCGTGAACCGATCCAGCACAAGGAGGTGCACGGATATGAACACACCCCGCATCCGCGTCGGCATCGACGTGGGCGGAACCTTCACCGACGCCGTAGCCGTGGACGCCACGACCCTCGAACTTCTGGGGCAGGTCAAGGTCCCCACCAGCCACCACCACGAGGACGGCGTCGCGCACGGCATCGTCGAGGCGCTCGACCGGCTCCTGGAGCAGACCAACTGCGCCCCCGCCGACGTCGCCTTCCTGGCACACGGCACGACCCAGGCCACCAACGCCCTCCTGGAGGGCGACGTGGCGACCGTCGGACTGATCGGCATCGGTACCGGTCCCGCAGCGGTGCTCACCCGCCGCCTCGCGTCGTTCGGGAAGCTCGAACTCGCCCCCGGCAAAAGGCTTCCGCTGACCTACGCGCATGTCACCGACCCTCAGGACACGGCAGACGTCCGCCGCGCGGTCGAGGAGCTGAAGGGCGAAGGCGCTCAAGTCCTCGTCGCCAGCCAGCCGTTCAGCGTCGACCGTCCCGAGGGCGAGCAGGCCGTCCTGGACGCGGCACGGCCGTACGGGCTGCCGATGACCGCCGCGCACGAGATCACCTCGCTGTACGGTCTGCACAAGCGCACCCGCACCGCCGTCGTCAACGCGGCGATCCTGCCTCGGATGCTGGCCACCGCCGATCTCGTCGACGCCTCCATCACCAAGGCGGGCGTGACCGCGCCGCTGATGGTGATGCGCTGCGACGGCGGTGTGATGGCGCTCGACGAGATGCGCCGCCGACCGCTCCTGACCGTCCTGTCGGGACCGGCTGCCGGAGTCGCGGGTGCGCTGATGCAGGAGCGGGTGAGCGAGGGCGTGTTCCTGGAGACCGGGGGCACTTCGACCGACATCGGCGTCGTACGCCGCGGCAAGGTCGCCGTCCGGCACGCCACCATCCTCGGCAAGACCTCGTATCTGAGCGCCCTCGACGTGCGCACGGTCGGCGTCGGCGGTGGGTCCATGGTGCGGATCGGCGGCGGCCGGGTGACGGGGGTGGGACCGCGCAGCGCCCACATCGCGGGGCTGCCGTACGCCTGCTTCGCCTCCCCCGACCAGTTGCGCGACGCCAAGGTGGACATCGTCCGGCCCATGGACGGCGACCCCGCCGACTACGCCGTGATCGACGCGGCGGGCGGTCGGTTCGCCATCACCATGACCTGCGCCGCCAATGCCCTCGGCCGCGTCCCCGAGGGCGACTTCGCCCGCTGCGATCCCGAGAGCGCGCGTGCCGCGATCGCGCCGCTGGCCGCCCATCTCGGCACCGACGTCGCGACCGCGGCGACTCGGATCCTCGACGCGGGCATCGCCCAGGTGAAGACAGTGGTGGACGCCATGATCCGCGACTACCGCCTGGACAAGGACACGGCGATCCTCGTCGGCGGAGGCGGCGGTGCCGCGTCGGTCACCCCACACCTTGCTGACACCAGTGGCATGGAGGGCCGGATCGCCCGCCACAACGAGGTCATCAGCCCCATCGGCGTCGCCCTCGCACTCGTACGGGAACAGGTCGAGCGGATCGTGCCCGGCGCCACGCAGGAACAGATCCTCGCCGTCCGGGCCGAGGCGGAGCGGGCGGTCGTCGCCCAGGGCGCCGCCGCCGAAGGCGTCGAGGTCGAGGTCACTGTCGACCCTCAGACCAACACCGTGCGCGCGGTCGCGACCGGCGCCACCGAACTGCGCACCCAGGACCGGTCCCACCGCGCCGACGACACCGAACGACTCCGCGCCGCAGCGGCCAGTCTCAAGACCGACCCCGCGGCGGTCCATGTCCTGGCGGGCACCTCCGCCCACACCGTCTACGGCGCCGAGACGCACCGCCGCCTGCGGCCGACCCGCCGGCCCATACGGATCGTCGACGTGGACGGTGTCGTACGCCACCACGCCGCCGACGCCCGCGTGGAGACCACCACCGTGGCCGGTGCCCCGGAGGTGCTCGCCCGGCTGGTGGGCGAGTCCACCTCGTACGGCGACGGCGGGGTACGCGCTCCCGCCCTGCGGCTGCTCCTCGGCGCCCGCATCGCCGACCTGTCCGGCGTCCTCGACCCCCAGCCTCTACTCGCGCTGGCCCGCAGCGAGTTGCGGGCCCGAGCGGCCGACGAGCCGGTGGTCGCGGTGCTGGAGGTGCGGTCATGACAGCCATCGAACTCACCTCTGGCGACCAGGCGTTGATGGATCCCGCGTCCGTCGACGACGTCGAATGGGGCGTACGGCTGCTGGCCGCCACGCCGACCCACGAGGGCCGGGACCGCGAGCTGCTGCGCCAATGGGCCCGTAGGGCCGACGAGTTCGGGTCCCGGCTCGCCACCGTCCCATCCACCGCGCGTGTGGTCGAGCGGTCCGACGGGGTGGACCGGATGCTGCTCGCCCGCTACACGTCACGGCCCCCGACCGTCGAGCTGTACACCGACACACTTGCCCTCGCCGGGGAGTTGGTCGACGCCCGTGGCTGGCGGGCCTGGTACCCGCCGGGCTCGATGCGCGCCGCCGCGCTGGCCCACGAGGCGGTGCACGCCCACCTCCACCACGGCCCCGCGAAGGCCTCACTCAAGCAGGCGCTCGACCACACCGTGCTGCGCCTCGGACGCCACCGCGTGGCCGGCCATGTCGCCGGTGCCGAGGAGGTCGCCGCGCACGCCTACGCCCGAACCGTCTGCGGACTCGGTCGCAGCCCCCTGCTCCTCACCGCCGCGCTTCGCGCGGAACTCACCCGGCCCGGAAGAGAGAAGTGACCCATGGGTGTCGTCATCCTTCTCGTCATGGCGGCCGGCGTCGCCCTGATGCTCACCCGCAAACTGCCTACCGCCTTCGCGCTGGCCCTGCTCGCCGTCGCCATCGCCTTTCTCGCCGGGGCACCGTTCACCGGCAAGAACAGCGTGCTGGACACCGTCCTCCAGGAAGGCGCGCCGGCCCTGGCCGCCACCATGATCGCGATCATTCTCGGGTCCTGGCTGGGCAAGCTCCTCGACGAGACGGGCATCGCGGGAACACTCGTCCGCAAGATCGTCGAGTTCGGCGGTGACCGCCCGACCGTGGTGGCCCTCGGCGTCCTCGCCGTGTCCGCACTCGTCGGTACGGTGACCGGCTCGGCGCCCGCCGCCATGCTCGCCGGCATCATCGGCATCCCCGCCATGATCGCCGTCGGCGTGCCCAAGGTGACCGCCGCGGGCACGGTGCTGATGGGCATCGCCGTGGGCGTCCCCTTCGAGCTGCCGTTGTGGCAGTTCTTCTCCACCGCACTGGAACTGCCGATCCCGACCGTGCGCGGCTTCATGGTGAAGCTCTTCCCGTTCGCCCTGGCCGCGGCTCTCGCGTTCGTCCTCGTCGAGACGCGACGGCGTGGCACCGAGCACGCCTGGTCGCTCAAGTCCGTTGACGCGAAACCGCGTTCACGACGCGAGGAGCTGGGCGACGCACCCTGGTACGCGCTGCTCGCCCCCGCCGTCCCGCTCGTTCTCGCCCTGGGCTTCGAACTCGCCATCATCCCCTCACTGTTGGCGGGCGTCCTGTACGCGCTGGTCACCACGACACGGCCCGGCGGCATGAACAAGCGGCTGCTGCGCACCCTGTACGGCGGCTTCGAGGTGGCCGCCCCGCCGCTCGTCCTGTTCATCGCCATCGGCATCCTGCTCGCGGCCGTGAAACTGCCCGGCGCCGTGGACGCACTCGAACCGCTCGTCAAGGCCGTCAGCCCGCACAACCCCGTGGTGTTCGTCCTCGTCTTCACGCTCCTCGTCCCGCTGTGCCTCTACCGCGGCCCCCTCAACGTGTTCGGGCTCGGCGCGGGCATCGCCGGCGTCCTCATCGCCACCGGCATCTATCCCGCGGTCGCCGTCCTCGGCATGGCCACCTCGTACAACCAGGTCTTCGGCGTCGCCGATCCCACCAGCACACAGACCGTGTGGAGCGCCCAGTACGCGGGCGTATCTCCCCAGCAGGTCATGGTGCGCGCCCTGCCGTACGTCTGGGCGGTCGCCCTCGGTGGTCTGTGCGTGACCGCGGCGACCTATCTCTGAGCCCGGGCCCCGTTCGGGCCCGCCGAGCGACACACCTTCTGTCACCCTTCTGCCATTGGAGCCACCATGCAGGAGCAACACCTCGACCGACGCCTCTTCCTGCGCGCCACCGCGGCCACCGGAGCCGCCCTCGCCGTCGGAACGTCGCTGGGCGCCCAGTCGGCTGCCGCAGCACCCGGCGGATTCCCCAACTACACATACGTCCGCACGCTTCTGATGGCGTCTCAGCTGAAGTACAACCCCACCGGTGAGATCATCTTCCCCTGCGTCAGAGGCGTCTACGACAAGCTGAGCTCCCCGCTCGGCCGCTACTACCTGTACTACGCGCCGCACGACGCGCCCGGTGGCATCTGCCTGGCATACGGCAACTCGCTGGAAGGGCCGTTCACGGAGTACCCGTCGAACCCGATCGTCTCCAACAAGTGGTCCCCGCACTACTCCGTCAGCCATGTCTCGTCCCCCCACGTGCTGTGGAACGCGGACGCCAAGGAGTTCTGGCTGTACTTCCACGGAGAGAACACCACGACCCGCCTCGCCCGCTCGACCGACGGGATCCACTTCACGTACGACAAGGTCGTGCTGTCGACATCCATGCTCCCGGCAGGCACCAACGAGACGTCGTACGCCCGGGTCTTCCGCCACGACCTGCCCTCACGCGGCGCCCGCTACGTGATGGTCTTCATGCTCAACAACACCACCAACCACCGTGACATCCACTGGGGTTGGTCCGCCGACGGACGCACCTGGGCCTACGACCAGCAGCCGTTGATCCGGCACGGCGACGTCGGCGCCGTCAACGTCGGCGGCCCGCACCTTCTCCACCGCAACAACAGCACCTACGTCGTCTACAACAAGGACAAGGAGAGCGGCGGCGACATCATGATCACCGAGGTCGGCAACGACTTCAGCAAGCGCACCCACCTCGGCGTCTTCTACAACTCGCGCGGCACCGCTCCGGAGAACGGTCGCGCCGCGGCACCTTCCTTCGGCACCGACGGCGGCGTCCCGTACATGATCTACGAGGCGGGAGAGAGGCTCTCGGGGGCCATCGCGGTGGCCCGGGGCTAGGCAGTCTCGTCTGGATCAGCGGGCGGACCAGAGGAAGATGCCTGCCACGTGGAGTCCGGCCAGGTGGATGGTCGCGGTCTTCTCGTAGCGGGTGGCGATCCCGCGCCACTGTTTCAGGCGGTCGATGCACCGCTCGACGATGTTGCGCTGCTTGTAGGTCTCGCGGTCGAAGCCCGGCGGCCTGCCTCCACGGCTGCCCCGTCGCAGCCGGTGGCCTCGCTGCTCCGCCAGGACTGGGATCACCGCCCGGACGCCGCGCTTGCACGGGTGTTCACGGATCGCGCGGGACGAATAGGCCTTGTCGGCAAGGATCACGTCCGGCCTGGTGCGGGGGCGTCCTCGCGGCCGGGGAACGCGCAGGCGGGCCATAACGTCTGGTAAGGCGGGCGCATCCCCGGCCTGCCCGGCGGTGAGATGGAAGGCCGGCGGCCGACAGCGGTCATCTGCAGCAAGGGGGATCTTCGTGGCCAGTCCCCCGCGGGACCGGCCAATGGCGTGGACGTCGGGTTCGCTGGCTGGGGCCCCTTTTCCCGGGCCCCGGCGGCGTGCTGGTGAGCGCGCACGATCGTGGAGTCCACGGCGACAGCCCAGTTGAGGTCCTCGTCCGCGTCGGCCCCTACCAGTTGCCGTACTTCTGCGGCAGATGCACCCACTGCGCATCGCTCAACGACACACCCGAAACCAACGACAAGCCGATCCAAACGAAACTGCCTCGGGCAAGGCTGCCGCGTGGGCCCAGAGGGGCCTAGAGGGCGTCCCACACCTTGAACCAGCCGATGTTGTCGTTCGCTCGGGCACCCACGTTCGGCGTGCCGAACCCGTAGTAATAGACGGCGCTGTGGCCGTCGTTGAGGACGGCCTGCTGGCCGTCGCAGCTGTTGTAGGTGATGAACGAGGAGATCGAGCGCCACCACGTCCCGGTGCTCAGGACGTAGCCGTCTGCGTCGCAGGGGCCGTAGTCCCCGTATACGTCGGTGCTGTCGCCGCCGTACTCGGCGTGCTCGTACCAGGTCATGAGCAGGGTCCGGCCGCTGCGGTTGACCGCCGCCGTCCCGGAGTCGGAACAGGTCCGGCTCTTCACCTGGGAGAACTTCTCACCCGGCTTCACCCGCTCCACCACCACGGAGCAGTGCGTGCCGTCCGACGACGCCGAGGCCGATGCCTGCGGTGCGAGTCCGACGAGGCCGATGAACGAAGCCGCCACACTCAGCGTGGCGGCCATACGCGTGTACAGGGACATGATGCTCCTCGCGGCTGGGCTGACAGGGCATTGGGCACCGCAAGCCTAGGAAGCTCAATCGCGCAGCGGTCCCTGACAGATGTCAGGGACAGGGGCCGGGGCCGGGCCTGGGAGCGTGGCAGCCCCTACTTGACGAACCCCTCCGCCTTCATCCAGTCCAACGCCAGCTGATGCGGATCCTCCCCGTCCACTGGTGTTGATCACCGGGCGGCGTTGTAGCTGCGGATTGCCGGGATACCGCTTGGTCAGGTTCTCCAGCTCGATGGAGGCGCCGTGATGCTCGCCGGTGGTGCCGTCTGGGGCGCCGGGGCCGTTCTCAGATACGGATCTCCTCGGAATGGTCAGCCGCCCGATCAGGACGTACGCGGCGTCGAACAGCAGCGCCAGGACGCTGGTCCCGAGCGTGCCCGCGAGCACCTGGTTGAGCGCGTTCACGCTGCCCAGCGAGGCGAGGCCGCGGAAGATCACTTTGCCTAGTCCAGGGCCGGAGGCGTACGGCAGCAGGCCGTACAGCGTCAGAGCGATCACCGCGAGCGGTACGACCAGCCCCACGACCGGGATGAGCAGACCGATCAGCACCCCGAGTACGCTCGCCACGACCATGCACTGGAAGACGGTGCTGGCCTGGTGCCAGACGTCGGTGAGCAGCTGCTGGTGGCAGTTGCCCAGGTACTCCCAAAGCTCACGGACTCACCCCACCAGGTCGCGGCCACAGGGCCTGTACCCGCCGAGACGGGGCGCCCCGGCTCGGCGGCACGTCCAGTGCTGCACGTCGTATATCGCGTTGTGGGTTCAGGGACGCCCGCCATAAGGTCACGGGCATGTCTGTACGTCTTCGAATGCGTCAAGCACTGCCGGAAGCGATGCGTGCCCGTGACAAGGCCGCGGTGAGCGCCCTGCGTTCAACACTCGCTGCGCTGGACAACGCCGAGGCGGCGCCCGTGGACGAAGCCGAGCTGCGTGGCATGGCCCTTGAACAGTCACCGGTCGGTGCCGGCGCCACCGAAGCGGTGCGGTGTGAGCTGAGCGAGCGCGGTGTGGTGGATGTCGTGCGCGCCGAGGCCGCCGAACGGCTGGAGGCCGCGGAGCAGTTGACCGCACCCGCGCACGCCGACCGAGCCGCGCGGCTTCGCACGGAGGCCGCCGTGCTGCTGGGGTTCCTCGACGGTCCTGACACCCCGTAGGCACGGCGAGGCATCGCACTCGACCACAGATCTCCTTGAGGACAGACTGCTGCCCATGGCACTGACAGGCATGGGCGCCGGCTCACGGAGCGGGCAGCAGCGGTGAGTGTCGGCCTGCCCGTCTTCCGTTACCACCCCGACCCGCTCGCCAGCGGGTCCGTCCGCGCGAGCACCGCGAAGTACACAGGCTCCGCCCGACGGTCACGGGTCACGTCACGCGTCACGCGTCACGCGTCACGCGTCACGCGTCACCGACATCGTGTGGGTTCGCCGCCAAGTGAACGGCCGCGTCGACCAGCACGTCCACCGCCGAAGGCGAGTGCGGCCAGCCCTCGTACCGCACGCGCAGTTCGCCGTCGCCCGTCTCCACCGAATCCACGCCGTACGGCAGGCCCAGGCGACGTATCTCCCGACGGCTCAGCCGCGCGGGCGGCCGCTGACCAGGCAGACGGACCACGACCACCGTGACTACCGTTCCCGCCTCGCCCACGTCTTCGACAGAGCAGGCGACGCCCACCTCAACGCCCTGTGGGCGGCCCAGGGCAAGCAGCTCACCCCGGAATCGGGGACTTGTCGGCAACTCCCACCCCTGTACGTCCCCGGTGAACACCGCCACGGTGGTGCCGAAGCGCCCCTCGTTGCGGCCGGCCCACGTGGCCAGAGCTCCGTGGGTCAACGCCTTCCGACGTGCGGCGCTTCGCACATCAGCCAGCGTCATCCCGGAGATAAGGCCGGCAATCGCGACTGAGACAACGACAAACAGCAGCGACACCTGCCACGGAAATCCCCAGAACAGCCCGATCACCACGAGCAGCGCCGACGAGAACACCGCGAGGAAGACCCCCGTCTTCAGCACTTCCCGTTCTTCGTCCATAGACGGCATGTATTGCAGTACACCACCGGCTACGCCGGACCGACCCACCCTTGCACCTGGCTATGGCCGCCACCCACGCCGTGGTCGGAGGGGAGCACGGTGTCCTCCAGCACCCGTGCCGAGACGGCCGCCAGGTAATGTGCCTTGGTGCCGGTGTGCCGGTACAGCGCCGTGGGATAGACGGCCTGGGCAGTGGCTGTCCGAGGTCGCCCGGTTGTGTCGCCGGGCGATGCACCGGCACCCAAACCTCGCCCCGATCCTGGGCTCGCGGGGAGGAGGGCTGGCAGCAGGAATACGCAACCCACCTCCGGACGGTGAACCCGAACACCTTCCCGGCCCTCACCCGCAATCTCGGTCTCCTGGAGAACAACGCCTTCCTGGTCCGCTGGGACTCCGGCCGGGATCGCACCATGGACCGCAGCTTCGAAACCACGCTGGAACTACTGATCCTGGGGATGCGCGCCAAGCTCACCGCACAGTGATGAGCTGAGCGAGCCGGACCGCGCACAGCGCGTTCGCACCCGGGCCCGAGCCCGTCTTCATTCTGTGGAATCAGCGATGTCAAGCCGTGTGCTTGTGCATCACGTCGAGGTAGTGACGGTCTGGGTGAGGCACATGGTTGTCCCTGCCTGGGAGGCTGAAGACCGCGCAGACGTCAGCGGGCCGGGTGAGGATGCTGGACTGCCCGCCGAATGTCAGGGTGTCGTTGACGTGATGCTCACAGCCTGCGGTGTCCAATGCTGCGACCAGTTCCTCGCTGAGTACGGTGGCCTCGAACGACTCCGAGTCGGGCAGGACGAGATCGGGAAGCTTGGCGGTCGAGCCGGGCCAGAGGTTGATCCAGATGCCGCTGACCGCCCGCCGGGTGACTCTAAGCTGCAGCCCGTCCCAGGAGTACGGGTAGCCGTCGATGTCGGGCCCCTTCATGAGGATGGCAGGGTGCGGACGCCCTCGACCGAGGAGGTCCTCAGCGTCGGTCAGGGGCATCCCGCAGTGAAGAGGCCCAATCCGGCCGGTGCGGGCGAAGGCGACGAGGACGTCCATCAAGGTCACGGCAGTGACTGTGACACGCCCCTGGGCCGGTTCACACTCCGATATCGGCTCGCCCCCCGAGATCTCCCGCCGCCGCTGCTCGGCGGACTCGACGAATTGAAGACCATCGCGGCCAACGCCTCTGCAGTCGGCGGGTGGATGGGCCCCCTCCCCCAGCGATGCCGCTATAGCCTGCTGCGAATACCGCAGACGGCCATAGCGGCGGTGTGGGACCTTCCCACAGTGCGCTCCTACTGCGGTCGCATCAGAGCCAAGTCCTCACCCCATGCGTCCAGCACCGCGCTGTGCCCGGCCCCGCGAGCCACTGCCTCGACCTGGGCGAAGAGACGACGCTGTGTGGACACGTCGCCCCTTCCCGAGATGCGGTCCACAGCGTCGAGGAGCATGCCGGTGTCCCAGCCTGGCAGCGGAAATCGGGCAAGCTCCCATCCCAGGTACTTGTTGTAGGGGCGCGGGCGGCGGTCGAGAGCGAAGAGCAACTCCAGGAGAAACCGGATGCTGTCGGCGGCGTCGAGTCGGGCCGCGAGCGCATGTCCGTCGCGGTCGTTCTTGACCGAGCGGTAGAGGGAGTTGGCGTAGGCATCGAGCCACTCGCCCGCCTCCCGGAAGGCATCATCGGCGTCGAGCCGTGCCTTGCCGGCCAGGATCTGGGCGATGCCTCCGTCGAGCCGGTCGAGCACGATCCGCGCGCGGGCGAGGGCGTACCGCTCGAAGCCGGGCGTGCCGACAACACGGAACTCGTCGAGGGAGAGGATGACGAGGTCGAGCTCTGGGGTGCGGTGCCCCGTGAACCGGGTGAGGGCCGTCGTCGCTCCCTCGGCGAGGACGACGTACAGGTCGTGGTCGGAGTACTCGGTGGTCATGCCCTCGTGGGCCCGGGAACCCTTGAGGACGAGGCCGACGACAGCTGAATCAGTGGCGGCGAGTTCGACAAATGTGTCGAATGTGATGGGCTGTTGAGCAGTCATTGCGCGATCTCCGGTGTTGTGATGACGGGCATGCCGGCCGGGCGACCCGAAACTCATGGGGGTCACCGACACCGTCTGCGGCGGCGCTTGGCCGCCACCCGGAAGATCAACGCACGCGCGGACTCTACCGCCCTCCGCCGGTCGACCGATGGGTCTCGCATACGGCCGTCTCAAGCACGGCACGTACGCAGGGCTCTGAGGTGGGCCATCCGGCCCGCACCCCTGCGTCCGATACCGCGGGCTCAGGGGCCGGCAAATGTATTCGTCTGGGCAGCAAGAGCGGAGTGGCGAGCAGGAGGACGCCGGACAAGGTGATCGCGGCGAGCGGGCTGGTGAGGGTGGCGAGGATGCCCCAGATCACCATCAGGACAGCTTGCAGGAGTTTACTGATGGCGCTCCAGGTGCTGAGGACTTGGGCGGTACGGTCCACGGGGGTCCGCCGCAGGCGTTCCGTCGCGTAGATCGGGTTGAAGATGCCCATGCAGGTGATCAGCAGGCCCTCGACGACGATCACGGTCAGGAGTCCGGGGATACCGGGGCCGACGAACGCCAGACCGAGCGGGAAGAGTGATCGCAGCCAGCCGAAGACGATCATGATCCGGTATCGGCCGTAGCGGGCCACGAGGCGCGCGGAGAGGCGGGCGCCCACGAAGCCGCCAACGGCCGGGATGCCGAAGGCGAGTCCGTATTGCCAGGCCGGGAAGTGGTACTGGCCCAGCAGGAGGACGGACAGGAGCGGGGCGGTGGCCATGATGAGACTGCTGACCAGGATCGAGTTGAGGAACAGGCGCCTCAGTGCGCGGTCGCGGAGGATGAACCGCCACCCGCAGAGAAGGTCGGCTCCGCGCAGCCTGGTGGCCCGGTCCCGGGGTGCCGCGATGTCACCTCCGCGGACGCGGAGGACCCCGAGCGCGGACAGCAGGTAGCTGAGTGCGTCGGCCATGACCGTGATGACCGGGCCGAGCAACCCGATGAGTGCGCCGCCGAGGGGCGGGCCCGCCGCGGTCGCCACCCAGTTCGTGCCCTCGAATCTCCCGTTCGCCACGAGGAGTTGATCGCCACGGACGAGGTATTTCAGGTACGCGCCGGATGCGGCGGAGAAGGCGATGCTCGCGGTCCCGGAGATGACGGAGACAACCAACAGTTGGCCGTACGAAAGCAGGCCGAGGACGTACGCGATCGGGACACTTGCCACCGCGACGAACCGGATCAGGTCCATCGCGATCATCACCGGACGCTTGGCCCGGTGCTCGACCCACGGCCCGAGCGAGAACGCGACGATCGCCGCGACGGCGAGCCCGGCCGCCTCCAGCACCGACACGGCGAATGCCGACGCGTGCAGCACTTGAACCGCGATCAGCGGGAACGCGCCGAAGGCAAGCCACGTACCGTAGGTACTGACGGCGTAGGCCGACCACAGCCAACCGAAACTGCGCCCCAACCGCACGCGCATGCGTCTCCCTCGCGACAACCGATGTTCGGGTCGCTGAATCACACCGGACCCACCACCGCGGGATCAAACAACCGGATCCCGGGCGAGCCACAACCATCGGTTGGGCACGTCTATGCTCGACGAATGGATACCGAGGCGGTGCGATCGTTCGTCCGCGCGGCCGAGCTCGGGCAGCTGCAACACGCGGCCGACGAGCTCGGCGTAACGCAACAGGCCGTGTCGAAGCGCATCGCGACCCTTGAGCGCGAACTCGACGTCCGGTTGTTCACCCGCACCGCCCGAGGGGTCGAGCTGACACTCGACGGGCAGGCCTTCCTCCCGCATGCCCGGAGCATCGTCACGGGTGTCGATCGCGCGATCTCCGCGATCAGACCGGGCTCGCGGGCCCTTCGGATCGACGTTCTCGGCCTGCGATCCGCGCAGGCGGTCGTCCTTCACGACTACTGGCGGTCGCATCCCGAGACCGACCTCGACGTGGTGACCCTCAGGGTCAACGACCCGCGCCTGGCGGTCGCCGCCGTCCAAGCAGGCGATATCGACGCCTCGTTCCGCTCGGTCACCGACCCCGCCACACTGCCGCGCGACGTGCAGATGATCCACGCCTTCGACTCCCCGCTGGAACTCCTCGTCGGACCCGGGCACCCGCTGGCCTCCGTACGGGCACTGACACCAACCCAGCTGCGCCGACACCGGATCTGGGTGCCCGGTATCGCGCCGCGAAGCGAATGGGCTGAGTTCTACGATCAGCTCGCCACCGACTTCGACCTCCGCATCGACGCCGCGGGGCCGAACTTCGGCAACGAGGTCCTCCTCGACATCCTCGCGGACTCCGCGGACGTGGCAACCTTCGTGGGCTCGCGCGACCGCTACATCTGGCCGACGAACCACGACCTGCGCCGCATCCCGATCGTGAATCCGACGCTCGCGTACCCGCTCTCGCTCATCCTCCCCCGCGAGAACCCCCACCCCGGACTCCGCGCGATCATCAGCCACCTCGGCAGCCTGACACCGCTCCCTGAGACGGCCTGGCGCCCCTCCTGGGCAACAACACCACGCCGCGGCGACGGAACCGTCGAACACACCTGACGCTGACGGTCGAGGGCTGCAAGGACAGCTGCAAGCGCCTGCAGAAAGGGATCAGGGCCTGCGCAGCAGCCACTGCCCGAACGTCCGGCGCCGCGGCCGAACCACCACGCGGCCGTGAGCCTTCTGCCCGACCAGCTCCACTCGCAGAGTGACCGGCGTGTCAGGGTCCGCCGAATTCTGACGGTACTTGACCCTGCTGTGCACCAGCTGCAGACCATCGGTATCGACCACGACCCCCGGCCTCGTGACCAGCGTCAGCGTCTTGCCCGTCATGCCCACGTCGATCCGCAAGGTGTCGTGCGTAATCACTGCGTCAGTGAAGTCGAGTGTCACCTCGCAGAACGTCACCGCGAGTTCCATCCTCCGCGGCACCACCCAGCGTCCCAGGCGCTCGATCGCGCCGCTGTGGACCTGTTCGATCCGGACTACGTCCTTGACCTCGGCCACGGTCGTGCCGGCCGTGGCCGAGACAGGCGGCAAATCAGCGGTGAGCGTGGCCAGTTCACTCAGAGTCCGCGCCGACAGGGCGGCTTCCAGGCGCTCGTCCAACTCGTCCGCGGTCAGGAGGCCGTCCCCCGCCGCGATCCGCAGCACATCCACCACCCGATCCCGGTCCGCATGGGAGGCTCGCAGCTCGGGCGACGAGCCGGAGTGCTTCCCGGTGGGCGAAATCTCTCCCGGCATGCTTCCGTCCTGGTCCTGTCGAACGTCTGCGCGCGACGCGGGCAGCGGCGCGAATAGAAGACTAACGCCATATCGCGACATGGCCCCCAGACCCAAGGAGCCGGGACACGCCAACGACTGCACCATCGGCCTCGCCGAGGCCACCAAGCCGGTCTCGTCCGGCCCCAAGCCCGGCGACTCCGGCTCACCGGTGTTCAGGGCACTCACCCAGAAAGCCTCAGAACGGCCGGGGAAGCACACACAGACCCGACCCGCCACTACGGGGGGAAGTGACGGGCCGGGCCTGAGGTCCACGGTGCCACATCCGTCCCCGGCGCGCGCGGTCTCCGGGGGAAGTCGCCCGGGATCGAGGGAGTCGCCCCTGCTCCGCGGCCTGCTCCTTCGGGGTCGCGCTCATCCGAGCCCGTTACCGTAGGGCGCCATGAAGGTCCTGATCATCGGTGACAGCGGTTTTCTCGGCACGGAACTGGTGCGCCAGGCGACGTCCGCGGGCTGGGAGACGGCCGCGACGTACTGTTCCCGCCCCGGCGGCATTGCCGGAGTTGCCGGAGCATCGTGGTACCGGCTCGATCTTCGCTCCGCCGGGCACATCGACGAGGTACTGGCCGCGGTGGCTCCCAGCACCGTCATCGACGCAACGAGCGGCGGGAGCGACTGGGCGGTCACCGCCGACGGCTCGATCCGCGTGGCGATGGCCGCGATGCGACGCGGTTGCCGCCTGGTCCACGTCTCCAGCGACGCGGTGTTCTCCGGTTCCCGGATTCGCTACGCCGAGAGCTGCCTGCCCGACCCGCTCACCCCGTACGGCGCGGCCAAGGCCGCCGCCGAGACCGCGGTGCGGCTCCTGGCGCCGACCGCCGCGGTCGCCCGTACGTCGTTGATCATCGGACACGGCGGGTCCCGGGGGTCCGTGCACGAGCGCCTGGTGCACGCCCTGGCCGCCGGCGCGCACGACGGCGTCCTGTTCACCGACGACATCCGCTGCCCGGTCCATGCAGAAGATCTGGCTTCCGCCCTGCTGGAGCTCGCGGTGTCGGACCAGGCCGGGATGTTCCACCTCGCCGGAGCGGACGCCCTCAGCCGCCACGAACTCGGCATACTCATCGCCCGCCGCGACGGACTGGACGCGGCCCGGCTGCCTGCTGGGCGCCGGGCCGACAGCCTCGTGCCCGGCCCCCTCGACGTCCGCCTCGACAGCGGCGCCACGCAGGAACGCATACGCACACGGCTGCGGGGAGCCGGAGAGTTTCTCCAGGTCCAGTAGACGCCCGACGCGCTACAGGACCGGCGGGCCCTGTTCGATGCGGCACAGCACCGGCGTGAGCCGGTCCAGCGTTTCGCTGGTCTGGATCTGCCGTTCGTCCCACCAGGTGGCCCCCGCCTCGGCCAACGGGCCGATCAGATCGCGGGTCCTGGCAGCGTCGTCGCCCGGTGTGGCACCGCCGAGGACGATCTCGAACGGGGTGCCGGACCGGTCCTCACGCTGCTTGCGCACGTATGCGACCAGGTCGTGGACCTGATCGACAGGCGGTACGTGGCCGTGCCTGGCCTCGGCGAACAGTGGGACCACACCGTCCCAGCGGGCGGCCCGGCGCATGGGCGGGCGGTTCGGCCAGAAGCCCGCGACCCAGACCGGCGGCCGAGGGCGCTGCACCGTGGCGGGCAGCAAAGTCACGTCCCGTACCTCGTAGTGCCGTCCCTCGTGATTGACCGGCTTGCCCGACCAGTAGCGCTGGAGCAGGTCCAGGCCCTCGTCCAGCCGCTCGGCCAGTACTTTCGGGTCGGTGGTGTCACCGAAACTCGCGTACTCGTCCTCGACGGGCCCGCCCAGCCCCGCAGCGAAGGTGACCCGGCCGCCGCTCACGGCGTCCAAGGTGGCCACCTGGCGGGCGAGTTGCTGCGGGCGCCGCCGGGCGACGGGGGTGACCAGCGTGCCCAGCCTGATCCGGGACGTCGCCAGTGCGGCGGCGGTCAGCAGCATCCAGGGGTCCCCGAAGGGTCTTCCCCCGTGCTTGCGGTGCAGTACGTGATCCCAGACGAACAGCCCGTCCCACCCTGCCTGTTCGGCCGCCGCGGCCACCTTCGCCACGGTCCTGGGATCGGCGAAGTCACCGAAGTTCGGAATGTTCACCGAGAAGCGCATCCCCGAATCGTGCTGCACGGCACCGGGAGCGGCAACTGAAAATCCTGCCGGGCCTTGGCGCCTCGCACCGGGGGGCCTGTACGCCCTGTCCCCCGAGAGAGCTACGCGCAGGTGTCCACCGAGCGGTGACGATTCCGGCTCCCCGGATCCATAGCTTTCTACACAGCCCGCGGCACCCAGGTCGCGGCTCTGACGTGGGAGTTCTCATGAGACTGGTCTGGCAATTCCTGGCCGTCGCGGCGGTCGCGTTCATCGGCGGCCAGGCGCTTGCCGCGCTGGAGGACCACCCGTGGCTCCAACTGGCCGTCGGCGTCCCGACAGCCGTGCTCGCGGTGCTTGTCTACGGGTGGGTGGTACGGCGGACCGAGCACCGCCCGTCCACGGAAGTGGCCCCGGAAGGCTCTCCAGCCGCGATCGGCCGCGGAACACTGATCGGCGCCGCGCTGTTCGGGGCCGTCATGGTGAACCTCTTCACCTCCGGGCACTACGAGGTCGACGGCGTGGGCTCGGTGTCGGGCGCGGCGGGGCTGTTCGGCTTCATGGCCGCCGCCGCGGTGACGGAGGAACTGCTGTTCCGCGGCGTCCTGTTCCGCATCACCGAGGAACGCATCGGTACGTGGATCGCGCTGGTGCTGACCGGAACCCTGTTCGGCCTGTCGCATCTGCTCAACCCGAACGCCGGCGTGTGGGGTGCCACGGCCATCGCCATCGAGGCCGGCGGCATGCTCTCCGCCGCGTACGTCGCGACCCGCAAGCTGTGGGTGCCGATCGGCCTGCACTTCGGCTGGAACTTCGCCGCGTCCGGCATCTTCAGCACCGAGGTCTCGGGCAACGACACCCCCCAGGGACTGCTGGACTCGACGATGTCGGGCCCGAAGCTGCTCACCGGCGGCGACTTCGGCCCGGAGGGAAGCGTGTACTCGGTGCTGTTCTGCGTACTGGCGACGATCGCGTTCATGTGGCTGGCCCACCGGCGCGGCCATGTGGTGCCCCGCCGTCGGCGAGCCGAGCGGACCGACACCACCGCTACACTCCCCCGATGATCAGTCTTCGGCGGCCCCCCGAGTGGTGGCACCGGGCCCACGTCACGATCCGGGATCTCCCGATCGGATTGCTGTGCCTCGCCGCGTCGTTCCTGCCGGGGTTCTACGGCACGCAGATCGGCAACCTGCCGCACCGCCCCTTCGACGCACTGGCCTTCGTGGCGATCGCCCTCGAATGCTTCCCGCTCGCCGTGCGCCGCCGGTGGCCGGTCGTCTGCCTCGCCCTGGTGTCGGCCGGCTTCGCCATCGACCAGATCCGCGGCTACCACTCGTTCGCGGGCACCGCGCTGCCGATCGCGCTGCTGAGCGTGGGAGCCCACCTGGAACGGCACCGGCGTACCGCCGCGATTGCCTTCTCCGTGGCGTACGTGCCGCTGGCGGTCGCGCTCATCCTGCTCGATTCGGGCGAGCCACCGATCGGATTCGTGACGTTCTATCTGGCGATGGTCCTCGCGTGGGGTTTCGGGGCGTGGCTGCGCTCCACTCGGGTCGCGGATGCCGAACGCCGCAGCCGTATCGCCGAGGACACCCGTACCGCCGAACGCACCCGTATCGCCGGCGAGTTGCACGACGTCGTGACCCATCACGTGACGGCGATGGTCGTGCAGGCCGAGGCGGCGCGCTATCTGACCGCCTCACCCGATCGACTCGACCAGACCCTGACCGCCGTCTCCGACACCGGCCGGCGGGCCATCACCGACCTGCGGCACCTGCTCGACCTGCTCAACCCCGACCACGGCACCGAGCCCAGAACGCCGTCCGTCGGCAGACTGCTCACACTCGTGGAGCAGACGCGCCGGGCCGGTCAGCCGGTGGAGTTCACGGAGGAGGGCACACCGGCGGAGTCGACCGGCAGTGCCGAACTCGTGGCCTACCGGGTCGTGCAGGAGGCCCTGACCAACGCCCTCAAATACGCTCACGGCAGCCGCACTTCGGTCCAGGTGCGCCATGCCGAAAAGGAGATCACCGTGGAGGTCAGTACGGACGGTTCCGGCTCTCGGGCCGGGTCACCCGGCGGGAGCGGGCGGGGCCTGGCCGGTCTCCGCGAACGGGTGTACGTCCTGGGCGGCGACTTCAGCGCGGGCACGCGGAAGGCCGGTGGCTTCGTCGTACGGGCGCGGATACCCGCGGGGAGCCCGTCGTGACCGCACCGATCCGGGTCCTGGTCTGCGACGACCAGGTGCTGATCCGCACCGGGCTGGTGACGATCATCGACGCCCAGCCCGACCTCGAGGTGGCAGGCGAGTGCGGAGACGGACAGGCCGCGGTCGACCTCACCGCCCAAGTGCACCCCGATGTCGTGGTGATGGACGTACGCATGCCGGTGCTCGACGGCATCGAGGCCACCCGCCTGCTGGCCGGCGCCGGGGTGCCGCATCCCGTCAAGGTGCCCGTGGTGACCACGTTCAACCTGGACGAGTACGTCTACGAGGCGCTGCGCGCGGGGGCCAGCGGGTTCCTGCTCAAGGACGCCCCGCCGGCCCAACTGCTCCACGGGATCCGGACCGTGGGCACGGGCGCGGCACTGCTGGACCCCGAGGTGACGCGTCGGCTCGTGGGGCGGTACGCCGCCCGCATACGGCCCGCCGAGGGCGGCCCCGCCGACATCCCGCTGACCCCTCGCGAACTGGAGGTCCTTCGGCTCATCGCCAACGGCCTCTCCAACAGCGAGATCGCCGCGACCCTCGTGATCAGCCCGGAGACCGTCAAGACCTTCGTCTCCCGCATCCTCGCGAAACTGAACCTCCGCGACCGCGTCCAGGCCGTCGTCTACGCCTACCGCCGAGGGCTGGTGACCTGACCCGGCACTCGGGCGACGGGTGCGGAGCAGCCTTCCTCTCGCAGGTGTTCAACAGCCTTGCGAGGAAGGGCCGATCGCTACCGGGCCCGTTCGGTCATCGGGCTCGCGACGGGACGTGCGTCGCTTCCGCGGCCGACCAGGCCCGCGAGGGAGAAGGCACCGGGGCCGGAGAACACGATGAGCAGGAATCCCCAGCAGAAGAGCACCGGTGAAAGTCCCCCGTTCTGCAAGGGGAAGAGGCCGTCCTGCTGGTGTTCCGTGAAGTACGCGAACGCCATGACGCCCGAGCTGAGGAACGCCGCGCTGCGGGTGGCGACCCCGAGGAGAACCAGAACGCCGCACACCAGCTCGATCACCCCGGCGTACCAGAAGGGCCAGTCGCCCGTCGGGCTGGCCTTCCGGTCCAGCACCCCGAAGACCGTGGCAGCGCCCTCGCTGGCGAACAACAGGCCAAGGACCATACGGAACAAGCCCAGCACGAACGGCTGGCGCGTCGTCAGCCAGTCTCCGAGGCGCGGAGTGGTGGTCATCGGTACTCCTCGAATGTGTCACAACGGAATCAGGGGCGATGAACCACAGGATGCAGGTAGAAGCCCCTAGTTGACCGTACGTGTCCGGAGCGCTCCGGGTTCAAACGGGTTCCGATGTCTCTGTGCACCGTGATCGTCGTCGCCTGCGTCGAGGTCTGAACCGCCCCCATCTCGCACTAGCACTCACCAAGTGGCAGACGGCATGATGTCCACCCGGAGCCCGTAGGGAGTAGTCATGAGATCGCGCCTGCAGTGGACCCAAGGCCGCGGGGAGCATGTCATCGTCGGCCGCAAGCAGACGTACACAGCCGAGATCTTCATCAAGTTCTTTGTCCTGGCCGGCCTGCTGTACATGCCGGTTCTCATCTTCAAGTGGGGTGAGTGGATCCCGTTCGCCGGAGCCAGCGTCTACCTGCTCTGGGAACTCGGCCGCTCCAACAGCGCACTCGGCGAACTCGCCGAGCTCTGGAACGAGCAGCACGAGCAGCGGCAGGAGCCGGCTCGCAGCGACTCGCTCCAGTGACACAGCCCGCCAGTTGACACACCTGCCGCCGCGCCCCGACCACGAGAGAGCGGCCGGGGCGCCCGCCACATCGCACCCGTCAGTGATGGTGGCCCTGCGGCCGAGGGTGCCCACCCAGGTTGACCCGCGGCTTGCCGAGGAGGTCGCTGCTCGCGTCGCCGGGCGTGGTCGTCATGGTGTCCTCCGCGGTGTCTCGTGCCCGGGCAACGTTGTGCGACATCCGGGCGACGCCCATACGACGCCTACGACGCTCACCGGAACACACCCGCGCCCCCGCCGAAACTCATCCCGGCAGGGGCACCTCGGCCGACCCTGCACGGATCACGTCGGGCCGGCAACCTCGCGGACGCGCGCTCAGCGATGGACAAGAGGGCCCCGTTCACGGGTGTCACGGTCAGCCCGGTTGGCGTAGGCCCGCGACGAGGAGTTCGACCAGTCGGCGTGCGTCGTAGCGGGAATCACTGTCGGCGCCGATGCAGAGGTTTCCGACGCCGCGCATGAGTTGGTAGGCGGTGAGGTCGGAGCGGATCTCGCCGGCGGCGGCAGCAGCGTCGAGGAGCTGGGTGCACACCGGCAGGAGGCGGTCCAGGAAGTAGGAGTGCAGCGTTTCGAAGCCGGCGTTGTCGGTCTGCAGCGCGGCCGCGAGTCCGTGCTTGGTGACCAGGAAATCGACGAAGAGGTCGACCCACTTTCCGAGGGCGGCATGAGGTGTCGGGCTGCTCTCCAGCAGGGCCGGGCCGGCCTCGGCGCAGGCGTCGACCTGGTGGCGGTAGACGGCGATGACGAGATCCGCCCGGGTCGGGAAGTGACGGTAGATCGTGCCCAGCCCGACACCGGCCTTGGCCGCGATGTCACGCACCGGTGCTTCCACGCCCGAGGTTACGAACACCGCGGCGGCCGCATCCAGCAAGGTCTCCTTGTTGCGCCGGGCGTCCTTCCGCCTGGACTGGGCCGCGCCCCCCGCGCCCTCGTCGCTGTCGTTCACCGCGCCACCCTCCGCTGCCGAGCTTGCAAAACGGAACGCCGTTCCGTATTGTTCCGGAACGTGGTTCCGTTTGCTCATGATGCCAGAGCAGGGGCCCCACAACCAAGCCATGCAGTGACACCACGCTTCACCCGCAACGGAGGATCACGGTCATGCAGTACCGCACCTTGGGCCGCACCGGTGTACAGGTCAGCTCCCTCGCGCTCGGCGCGATGAACTTCGGCAGGATCGGGCGCACCACGCAGGACGAGGTCACCGCTGTCGTCGACGCCGCCATCGAGGGCGGGATCAATGTCATCGACACGGCCGACGCGTACAGCGGCGGCGAGTCCGAGGAAATGGTCGGCAAGGCCATGACCGGCCGCCGCGACGACATCGTGCTGGCCACGAAGGCGACCCTGCCGATGGGCCACGAGCGCAACCATCAGGGCAGCTCGCGCCGCTGGCTGGTCACCGAGCTGGACAACAGCCTGCGCCGTCTCGGCGTCGACCACGTCGATCTCTACCAGATCCACCGGTGGGACCCGACCACCAGCGACGAGGAGACACTGTCGGCCCTCACCGACCTGCAACGCGCGGGAAAGATCCGCTACTTCGGCTCCTCGACCTTCCCGGCGTACCGCATCGTGCAGGCACAGTGGGCCGCCCGCGAGCACCACCTGAGCCGCTACGTCACCGAACAGCCCAGCTACTCGATCCTGCAGCGCGGAATCGAGACCCATGTCCTGCCCGTGACCGAGGAGTACGGGCTCGGGGTACTGGCGTGGAGCCCGCTGGCCTCGGGCTGGCTGTCGGGGGCGATCCGCGAGGGCCGGGACATCACCACCAGCCGCTCCTCGTTCATGCCGCAGCGCTTCGACACCGCCATTCCCTCCAACCGGGCGAGGCTCGACGCCGTCGAGAAGCTGGCCGATGTCGCCGACGGGGCCGGCCTCACCATGATCCAGCTCGCGCTCGGATTCGTGACCGCACACCCGGCCGTGACCAGCGCACTGATCGGTCCCCGCACGCTGGACCATCTGCACTCGCAGCTCGCCGCCGCCGACACCGTGCTCTCCGCCGACGTGCTGGACGCCATCGACACCATCGTCGCCCCCGGCACCGGCCTGGCCGCACACGAGAAGAACGACACTCCGCCGGCCCTGCTCGACCCGGCCCTGCGACGCCGCTGACGGCCCGGCCCGCCACAGCGCGCCCACGTCCACATCACACGGCCAGTACCCGTTCCGGCAGTACTCGTTACGGCTCCCCGATCTGCCCGGCGGCTCTTGTTCTCGTCGGCCGGGTCCGGAGTCTCATCCGCGCTCGCGGAGGTACGCCTCCAGCTCGGCGGCCCCGGTCAGCATGGCCCGCCCGCGGGCCGATACCCGGCCTCGCCAGTCGGACAGTGCGGCCTCCAACGGCTCCAGCCCGCCGGCCGACCGCAGCTGGGCGATCAGCGGGGCGATCTGCTCCAACAGGTAGCCGCCCCGCCTGAGTTGGTGGGCCAGCCGGGCATCCCGTACGTCGGACTCGTCGTAGACGCGGTATCCGGTCAGCGCGTCGCGGCGCGGGCACATCAGCCCGGCGCGCTCCCATTTTCGCAGCGTCGCGGGACGAATCCCGAGCTCTTCCGCCAGCGGCCCGATGAACCTGTCGACGGGCCCGGAACTCGCTCCGGGTCCAGCAGCCGCATCGCTCCCGTACCCCGTGGTGGGCTCCAGGTCGCGGAGGGCACTCTCCACGGCCTGGAGAGTGCGCCGGTCGTCGAGGAGCTGGGCGTGGCTCTCGTCGATGAGACGGAACGCCTCATCGACCGCGCCCTGGTTCACGGCACGCATGATCGACGTCGCCGTCTGGTGCCCGTGGCCGGGTACCAGGGCAAGAAACGCGCGCAGGGCCTCCGCGTGCAGCGAGGTATAGGTGCGGTAGCCGGTCGGTGTGCGGTCAGCGGCCGGAAGGATGCCGGCCTCCTCGTAGTTCCTGACCGCCTGCGTGGACAGACCGTGCCCGCGCGCGAGGTCAACCGGCCTGAGCCGCTCACCGTTTTGAAGGTTTCGTCCCATGGCCCTGCCGATATCGCGCGAAAGTTTCAACCGGAGGTTCAACGATACCGTTGAAGGCATGGCTACTGACATCAAGGACGCCGTCCACGCCTTCGACGCTGCCGCAGTCATGAGGCTGCTTCCGACCCGCCCTCGCCTGCTCGCGCTGGGCGAGCCCACCCACGGCGAGGACACGCTGCTCGACCTGCGCAACGAACTCTTCCGGCAGCTCGTCGAGCAGGAGGGCTACAGGACGATCGCGATCGAGAGCGACTGCATGATGGGCCTGGTCGTGGACGACTTCATCACCTCGGGCAAAGGCACGCTCGACGATGCGACGGAGCACGGATTCAGCCACGGTTGGGGCGCGTCCGCGGCCAACCGCGAGCTCGTGCGCTGGATGCGCGCCCACAACGAGGGCCGGCCCGCGTCCGAGCAGGTCCGCTTCGCCGGTTTCGACGGCCCGCTGGAGATCACCGCCGCCGCGAGCCCCCGGCAGGCCCTCACCGCACTCCACGCCTACCTCACGGCCCAGGTGGACACGGATCTGCTCCCCTGCACCGCGGAAACACTCGACCACCTGCTCGGCGCCGACGACCGGTGGACCGATCCCGCCGCGATGATGGACCCGTCCCAGTCCATGGGGCAGTCGGCCGATGCCGGTCGGCTCCGGCTGCTCGCCGACGATCTGGTGGCACTGCTGGACGCACAGACACCGCACCTGATCACGACGACCTCGCGGGAGGACTTGGACCGGGCACGCCTGTACGGCCGCACCGCGACCGGCCTCCTGCGCTACCACCACTGGATGGCCGACACCTCACCCGCCCGCATGGCACGGCTGTGCGCGCTGCGGGACCTGATGATGTCCCACAACCTCCTGGCCGTCGCCGCCCGGGGACCAGCACTCGTCCACGCCCAGAACTCCCATCTCCAGCGGGAGAAGAGCTCCATGCAGATGTGGCAGGGGCGGGTTGAGTGGTGGAGCGCCGGCGCGCTGGTGAGCGCCCAACTCGGCAAGGAGTACGCCTTCGTGGCCACGGCCCTCGGCACGATCCGCCACCAGGGAGTGGACACCCCACCGCCGAACACCCTCGAAGGCCTCCTCTACGAACTCCCGGACGACCGCTACGTCATCAACCCCCCACAACTGACCACCGCCCTCGGCGACACACTCCCCCCAATCCGCGTCTCCCCCTGGTTCGGCTACGCCACGTTCGACCCGGCCCACCTGGCGGACAGCGACGGCATCGTGTTCGTGAAGGATGTCCTGCGGAGCTGACCCCACCATGAGCAGTCCGACCTGCAGGGGCCCGGCGATGCCCCTCCCGTCTAGAGGGAGAACCGCTCCTTTCCGAGCAGCGGGCGTACCCGGGTGTGGAAGCCTGACGTGCGGAACGGTGCTTGGAGCAGGCCCGGTTGCAGGTGTTGCGCGATGGCTGCGGTGATCATGCCTTGGTCGAGGGCGAGGACGTAGTCGCTCACGCGGCCGGTGGTGACGTCGACGGAGTCGCGGAAGCCGTAGCGGTCGTCGTAGGTGCCGAAGGTGCGGTCGAGGGCGCGGAGGTTGGAGAGGGCCTCGGCCGGGGCCTGGGGCAGGGCCAGGAAGGAGGCGTGCGGGGTGACGACACCCAGGGAGTTGTAGCCGTCCTCCTGCATGCCTATCGCGTCGACTCCGTACTCGCGGTAGCCGCCGGCGGGAATCGAGGCCGGTGAGAAGCCCCAGTAGCCGTACTCCTCCTCGATCAGGCCGTGTTCGATCTGGCTGCGCACGTAACGTCGGTGTGTGGTGCCCCAGGAGCGTGGGGACCACTCCGATTCGGGCACGAACAGCGGGACCATCAACGCCTCGAACATGGAGCCGCCCCAGGTGGGGACGAGTCTCCGGCCGCGGTAGGTGTAGTGGCCCTCCCAGACGCGTACGCCGTCGATCTCGACGTACTCGCCCTGCGGTTCCTGTTCCTGGCCCATGCCCGGGAGCAGGGTGCGCATCAGGTGCCAGTAGTGCTCGGTGGGCAGTGAGCCGTCGGCGATGCCGAGGTAACTGGCCATACGGGGCTCGGTGTTGAGGGCGCCGTAGTGGTGGCCGGTGGGTTCGCCCTTGCCCGGCTTGTCCGGCCAGAAGCCGCCGCGCAGTTGTCCGGGGCCGGCGACCGGGTCGGCCGGATCGAAGGGCGTGTAGTAGTACGACCAGTCGGCGTCGGCGAGGAGAGCGGAGATACGGGGGCGCAGGCCGGGGTGGGCGTGCGCGGCGATGCGCAGGCCGGTCACCAGCCACGCGTTGTCGACGCTGGACAGGAACGGACGCAGGGGGTCACCGGTCTCCGGCCAGGCCGTCAGCAGTGAACCGTCGTGCGCGTCATACCAGTTGAACCAGAAGCCGTGGGCGCGCTCCAGGCGTTCCACGGCGGCGACCGTGCGAGCCAGCCGACTGCGCATGGTGGCAGCGGAGATGACCCCGAGTCCGGCGGCCGCGACGGTGGACCACAGGCCGCAGCCGATGTTGGTCGGCGAGGTCTGCGCGGACGGCACCGGCGTACCGCTCCCGCTGACGTCGATCTTGTCGGCGGCCAGGCCGAGTTCGGTCGTCATGGCCTCCATCGAGCGGTGCGTCGCGACGAACCAGTCGCGCAGCAGACGGCGTTCCGCGTCGGTTCGTACGGCTGGGGCGGCGTTGGCCGCGGTGGCGGTGAGGGACGTGGCGCAGGTGGCCGCGGCAGTGGTTGCGGCGGCGGTGAGGAAGCTACGACGGTTCATGCGGCTCTGGCTCCTGTGCTGTGGGCAGGCAGGCGGAAGGGTGCGTGTCCGTGGTGCGGTGGCGCGATGGCGCGGTCATGCAGTGGTGCGGTGGTGCCGGATTGTGTTGTGGGAACGGCGGGTTGTTACGCGTGCGGTGGGGGACGGGAGCCGGCCGGTGTCAGGGGCCGGCCGACTCCCGGGTTCTGGGGAGGGCGTCAGGACTCGGTGCGCGGCAGGGCGCGGTCCCGGCCCAGGCTGCCGAGCCAGACGGCGGACGGCTTCGCGGTGCGCTCGAAAGTGGTCGGGTCCACGGCGATCAGTCCGAAGGTCGGCTTGAAGGAGCCCCATTCGTAGTTGTCCAGGGCGCTCCACGCAAGGTAGCCCTGAACGTTCAGGCCGTCCTCGATGGCGGCGGCGACCGCGCCGAGGGCGCCGGTGTAGTAGTCGACGCGACGGCTGTCGTCTCCGGTGGCGATGCCGTTCTCGGTGACGATCAGGGGTGTGTCGTCGCCGATGACCTCGGCGGTGTGGCGCAGGGCGTGGCCGACGGCGGTCGGGTAGTACTCCCACTGTGTGAGGGTGCGTTCGACGTCGTCGGGGGCCGGGACAGGGCCCTCGGGGGCGATCTTGGTGCGGGTGTAGGACTGCACGCCGATCCAGTCGTCACCACGGGCGGCCTCGATGAAGACGTCCTCGCGGGGGTGCCGGTAGTCGGCGGTGACCTGCTCGGCGCCGGGCAGGGACTGGTAGACCTGGTTGGCGATGGTCCAGCCGACCTCGACGTCGGGGTGCTGGGCACGGATGGTCTTGACGGCCGCCTGGTGCGCGGCGATCACCGCGAGGGTGGTCTCCTCGTCGGGCGTGGGCAGACCCGCGGGCGGGAAGCCCTTGTCCCCGGCCTTCGCGGCTCCCGCCATGACGGCGATCATGTTCGGTTCGTTGATGGTGCACACGTGCCGCACGCCGTCGGCGATGACGGGCGCGCACCGATCGACGTAACGTACGAAGAGGTCGACGGCGCCGTCGGCGGTCCAGCCGCCGAGGTCCTCGAACCACTGCGGGACGGTGAAGTGGTGCAGGGTCACCATGGGGCGCAGACCGCGGGCGAGGGCGCCTTCGACCATGCGGCGGTAGTGCGCGATCTCGGCGTACGAGAACATGCCGCGGACCGGCTCGATGCGCGCCCACTCGATACTGAACCGGTAGTCGGTGAAGCCGAGTTCGGCGAGCAGGTCCATGTCCTGCTCCCAGCGGTGGTAGCTGTCACAGGCGTCCAGGCTGGGTTCGGCGATGCCGGCCGCGGAGTCGTGCTCCTTGCGCCACCAGTCGCTGTTGACGTTGTTGCCCTCGATCTGGTGGGCGGCGGTGGAGGCGCCCCACAGGAAGCCGTCGGGGAAGCGGGTGGTGGTGTGCGTCATCGTCCGTTTCTGTCCTTCTGATGTGGGGGTGTTGGCACGGCGACCCGGCCCGGGGGTCGGCGGAGCGACCGGCGGACACGGAGGCCGGGAGAGGCGGAAGCCGGGGGGCCGGGAGGTCGGGACAGGTGCCCGGTCGGGGCTACTTGAGGCCCGCGGTGGCGATGCCCTGGGTGAAGTGCCGTTGCAGGACGGCGAATACGGCCAGGACCGGCAGTACGACGAGGAGAGAGCCGGCCATCAGCATGCCGTTCCCGCCGCCGACCGTGCGGTTGGGATCGTTGGCGAAGGTCGCCAACGCCACCGGCAGGGTGTACTTGTCCGGGTCGTTGGTGGCGATCAAGGGCCAGATGAAGTTGTTCCAGGAGCCGAGGAAGGTGAAGATCGTCAGGGTCGCGAGGGCGGGCTTGACCAGCGGCATCACGATCCGCCAGAAGATGTACCACTCCCCCGCTCCGTCGAGACGCGCCGCCTCCAGCAGCTCGTCGGGCACGGAGAGCATGAACTGGCGCATCAGGAACACCCCGAACGCGCCGGCCGCGAAGGGCAGCACGAGTCCGGCGTACGTGTCGATCAGGCCGAGGCCGTTCATCAGCACGTACAGGGGCAGGATCATGAGGTTGCCGGGGACCATCAGGGCGGCGAGCACGAGCGCGAAGACCTTGGAGCGCCCGGTGAAGTCGAGCTTGGCCAGCGCGTAGCCGAGCATGGAGCAGAACAGCAGGTTGCTGCCGGTCACCAGGACGGCCACGATCAGCGAGTTGAGGAAGTACTGCGGCATGTCGAGCTGGTCGAGCAGGGCCGTGAAGTTGTCCAGCGTCCACCGGGAGGGGATCCACACGGGCGGGCTCGCCGTGAGGTCCTGCTTCGTCTTGAACGCGGACAGCGCCATCCACAGGAACGGGGCGGCCATCAGCAGCAGCGCGACCGTAGCGATCGTGTAGAGCAGCGGGGTGCGCACCCGTCCGGTGCGCCTGCGGGGGCGGGCCTTGGTGGCCGTGTCGGCGGTCATCGGGTGTTGTCCTTCAGCAGTCGGAGCTGGAGCACCGTGATGCCCATGATCACGACGAACAGGACGTACGCCATGGCGCTGGCGTAGCCCATGTGGAAGAAGTTGAAGCCCTCGCGGTACATGTCGAGCGACACGGTCAGCGTGGAGTCGGAGGGGCCGCCCTGGGTCATCACGAAGGGCTCCTCGAAGACGTTGAGGTAGCCGATGGTGGTGATGACCGTGGCGTACAGCAGGGTGGGGCGCAGCAGCGGGACGGTGATGCCGCGCAGTTCCTGCCAGGCACCGGCGCCGTCGAGGCGGGCCGCCTCGCGGACCTCGGCCGGGATCGCCTGGAGGCCGGCGATGCACAGCACCATGACAGTGCCAAGGTTGCGCCATACGGCCATGGTGATCAGGGACGGCATGGCCCAGGTCTCCGAGCCGAGGAAGTCCGGTGCTGTCAGGCCCACTTCGGAGGCGAGGGAGGCGATCAGCCCGTCGGAGGGGTCGAGCACGAAGCGCCAGACGACGGCCACGGCGACGATGGTCGTGACGACCGGAGCGTAGAAGCCGACCCGGAACAACGTACGGGCCCGGTCGATGCCGTTGTTCAGCAGGATCGCCGCCAGCAGTCCCAGGACGATGGTCGCGGGGACGCCGACGACCACGAAGTAGGCGGTGTTGAACAGGGCCTTGAGGAACTTGTCGTCCTGGAAGAGCTGTGTGTAGTTGTCGAGGCCGACGAACTCCGCCTCCAGCGGGCGGGTGACGTTGCGGGCGCCGAAGTCGGTGAAGCTCATCAGGAGCGTGGCGACGATCGGGAAGAGCATGAAGACGCCGAACAGCACCAGGAACGGCGTGGAGAACAGCCATCCGGTCAGGTTGTGCTTGCTCAGTGAGCGACGGCCTCGGCCGGCGCGACCGGATTTCCCGCCGCTGTCGGGGCTCTTGTCGACAGCCGCCTGCGGGACGGCCGGTCCTGTGGTGAGGGACATGAGGGGGACGCTCTCCTACTGCACGAGGCCTTCGATCTCGGACTGGGCCTTGTCCAGCGCGGCCTTCGCGGAGGACTTGCCCTGCGTGACCGACTCGATGGCCGTGTCCACCTTGGAGGTGATCTCGGTCAGCTTCGGCTGGGAGGGGGTGGCACGGGCGGTGTCCATCTGCTTCCGCCACACCTGCATGGTGGGGTCGGTGGCGAGTTCACCGGTCTTCCAGGCGGCCGTGTTGGCGGGCAGGTCGTTGGTCCGCTCGAACCAGTCGGCCTGGCCCTTGGCACCGGTCAGGTAGGAGACGAGCTCCTTGGCTGCGGCCTTGTGGTCGCTGTCGGCGGACACTGCCAGGCTGGATCCGCCGGCCATGGACACGGATGCCTCGTCGGCGGGAACGGGGGCGACGGCCCACTTGCCCTTGATGTCGGGGTAGTTCTCGTCGAGGAGGTTGGTGATCCAGGGGCCGCCGAAGAACATGGGTACGGCACCGGAGTTGAAGTCCTTGGTGACGTCGTAACCGGGGCGCACGGCCTTCTCGCTGAGGCCCTTGTCGAAGTAACTGCCGTAGTTCTCCAGCGCCTTGACGGCCGCGTCGGAGTTCACGACGGCCTTGCCGTTGTCGTCGATGATGGCGCCGCCGGCGGAGTACAGGAACTGGTAGAAGCTCTGTACGGTGTCGAGTCCGCCCGGCTGGATGGACAGGCCCCACTTGGTGTCGGCCTTCTTCTGGTAGGCCTCGGCGGCGCTCTGCAGTTCGGCCATGGTGGCCGGGGCCTTCTTGATCCCTGCCTTGGCGGCGAGGTCGGTGCGGTAGAAGAGCACGCGGGTGTCGACGTACCAGGGGACGCCGTAGGTCTTGCCGTCGTAGGAACCCTGCTGCCAGGCGGCGGGGAAGAAGTCGCCCTCGCGGAAGGTCTTGGTGTCGACCGGCTCCAGGACGCCCATGTCGGCGAACTCGCCCAGGTAGCTCCCGCCCATCTGCATCACGTCGGGCAGCTTCCCGGCGGCGGCAGCGGCGACCAGCTTCTGGTGGGCCACGTCCCAGCCGATCGGGGTGATCTTGACCTTGATGTTGGAGTGCGACTTCTCGTACTCCTTGGCGACGTCGCCGAGCTTCTCCCCCTCCGTGCCCATCGCCCACACGGTCAGGGTCTGCTTGGCGTCTGCTGCCACGCCCGCGCCACCCGAACCGCCACAGGCGGTGAGGGTGAGCGCAGACGCCAGGGTGAGTGCGATCGACCCGGTTGCGACGGCGCGATTCATGGGCGGCTCCTCCTTGAGCGGTGATGTATGCGCTGCCTGTAAGCGCATACATCACTCTGTTGCAGCGATTCCAAGCCTGGCAAGAGGGGTCCAGGTCACACTCCCGTAACGAGAGGGACATCCGTCGGGCGGCCCACACCGCCCGGCGACACAGTGTCGGCCGCGATGGTCCTGTGCGAGAGCAACGTAAAACGGATCAGTGCGCGGGGAAAGCATCTGTGCTCCAGGGCTCTCTTTGCCGACGGATGGGCGAGGCCTCGGAGGGTTGCAGCATGACCGGTGGCCGGGGTTGTCTTTGCTGGCGCGACCGTGCGATGGGTCCCGTACGCCTGCCACGGATTCGTGACTGGGGGCGGCTATGGCGGGCGCCACGGGACTGGCGCCGACGTATTCGCGGCTCGGTGAGGGCTTCGGCGGCGAGGTAGCGCGTCTCGGTGAGAGGTTCGGCGCCGAGGTAGCGCGTCTCGGTGGGAGCTTCGTGTGCGGGATCCGGTGCTGGGAGGGAGTCCCAGGGCCGCCTCCTCCCTCTCCGTGCATGCAGGGCCGAGCCCGGCCGAGACGCGGCGAGTGTGAGCCCGTGCCCGGGAGTCAGTCGGCCGGTCGGTCGCCGGCGGATGGGCCGCCGGCCTTCGGAGAGGCGGCGATCAGCCGGTCGTCGTAGAAAGGGCCGACGTCTCGTCGCAGCCGCAGCTCGCCCGGCGGACCACGCCGACCGGCAGCATCAGTGAGACGGGCTCCTCCGGAGGCTGTCCGGTCAGCCTCCGTACGAGCAGGTCGACGGCCTCCTCCCCCATGCGCACCATCGGCTGGCGCACGGTGGTCAGGGCGGGGCGCACCAGGCGGCTCAGCGGAATGCCGTCGAAGCCGGTCACCACCACGTCGTCGGGCACGCGTACACCACGGCGTTCGAGCGCCTGGAGCGCGCCCACCGCCATCTGGTCGTTGGCGAACACGAACGCCTCGGGCCGGTCGGCGTTTCCCTCGCACAGCAGGTCAGCGGCCCGGGCGCCTTCGGCCTGGGTCATCATCGGCATGCGCAGTGCCGGTGCGGCGGCAGTCTCGATCCCGGCCTCGCTGCAGGCCCGGCGAAATCCGCGGAACCGGGCCTCGACGTCCGGAGACTCGTCGACGAGCCCCACGTAGGCGAGGCGGCGCAGCCCGTGGTCGTGGACGAGGTGGCGGGTCAGCTCGTACTGACCGTCCTCGTTGGCGACCTCGACGTGGTCGAGGTGGTCGAGCGAGGGGTCCTGCGCGCGGGGGCCGGCCAGCATCACCACCGGTCGGCGCCTGGAGATCGCTTCGAGCTCCTCGGTCGGTACCGTGCGGGCCATCACCGCGAAGCCGTCCACACGGCCGGCCACCTGGGCCACGAGGTTCTCCGGGCCACCTTCGAGGGAGGCGGCGATCAGCAGCGCGTATCCGTGCCGGCGGGCCGCGCGTTCCATGCCCCGGATGATCTGGTCCGAGTAGAGCATCGCGGCATCGTCGTCCTCGGCACCGAGCGTGTCCGGGTCGGAATAGTCCGGGAAGCACAGGCCGAGGACGCCGGTCGAACGGCTGGCGAGACCGCGGGCGTTGCCGCTCGGCACGTATCCCAGTTCTCCCGCCGCGGCCAGCACCCGTTCGCGGGTGGCGGCACGCACGGAGTCGGGGCTGCGGTACACCCTGGAAACCGTGGCGATGGATACGCCGGAGCGTTCGGCCACGTCGTACACCGTGGGGATCGTGTTCACGATGCGGTGCCGTTCATGGGTCGGGCCCCCGTCTCTCCTGATGCATGCATGTAGATGAAAGCGCATTCACCCTAGGACGGGGCAGGTCTGCGAGGCAACCGGGGGCTCGGAGCCGTGCCGAGGGGGTCGCTGCTGCGGAGGTGGGGACTTCTCCCCCTGTCGTCGCCTGAAACCAGCGGGTTCAAGGCCGTCCGCCCCCGCGGGGACTCCCCCGCCGGCACTCCCGCCGTGCGGCCGGGGGCAGTGTCACCGCGATGAGCTGCTTCGCCGCGGGCGGCAGCGTGGGGTTCTTCGTCGCCCCGGCGCTGGTCACCCCGGCCCTGGACAACCTCGGGATGGGCGCGACCGCGCTCTTCATCCCGCCTTCCGTCCTCATGGGCTTCGTCCTGCTGCGCCACCACAATCGCACGTCCGATACGGCGGTCAAGACGGTGCAGCGCCAGGGCAAGGACCGGCCAGGCCGGTTCGCGGCCCTGACCGCCGTCGAGATCGTGCGGTCCACCATCTCGACCGGACTGAACACCTTCATTTCGCTGTACTGGATCCGCCACCTGGAAGCGAGCAGCGGCCTCGGTGGTCTCGCCCTGGCACTTGCACTCGGGGGTGGTGTGGCCGGCACGCTGCTCGGCGGGCGGCTGGCAGACCGCTTCGGCATGGTGCGCACCGTGCAGATCGGCAACGCGGCCATGCTGCCCGCCCTGTGGCTCATGCTGGTCTGCGACGACGAATACGTCGCGCTGCCACTTGCGCTGCTGGTCCGCCTGATCTCGAACATCCCGTTCGCCGTCCTCATCAAGCTCGGCCAGGACTACCTGCCCAGTCGGCCCGGGACCGCTGCCGGCGTCACTCTCGGCCTCGCGATGAGCGCCGGCGGACTGTTCATGCCGCTGCTGGGCATTCATCGCGACCCACTACGGTCCCCGAGGCGCACTCGCGGTACTCGCCACAGTGCCGGTACTCGCGATGCTGCTCTCCGCCTTCTTGCGCGAACCTCTCCAGGACGAACCGATGCCCGCCGAGGACAGGCCCCTCACCGCCACCTGACGTTCCGGTCAGACACACGCTGTTGCGCCCTGCCCGATGCGCGAGCAGCCGTGAACCCGACGAGCTGCGCAGCGACGCCCATGCCGCGATGAACGAGAGGTCGGCCGGTTTTCCCGCAACGGGTTCGGAGCCTGGCGGGTACCAAGGCCGCTGAGCCGGTCGCGCTTCCGGAGGGGGCGGGGCACGCTGGAACCAGCACTCGTGACGCACGGGGCCGCCCGGTGCGGGGGCGAGTCGGCATGCGGTGCATGGGAACGGGAGCACGGGACGAGGTGACCACGTATGCGCCACGGGGTCGTTCCACCGTTGCTGCAGGTTTCTCGCAGCCCTCGTCACCCTCACGAGCTTCGCGGTCCTCGCAGCCGTCGTCACTCCCTCGCACTGGAGCGGAGCGCGGGACATGCCCCGCCTGTCGGACTCGTCTGAGCCGTCCGAGCCCTCTGAGCCGTCCGGCTCAACGGGGCGTCCGGACTCTGCGGGGGCACCGGATTCCCGGCCCCCCGGCCGACCGGGCAGATGCAGTAGCGCTGGCAGGGCCAAGAACCGGACGCACCTCCAAAGCCGCAAGCACCGTTCGGCGGAACTAGGACACTTCCTCCACGACCGGGGCACGCGCGTATGGCAGCGCGGCAAAGAAGTGGAGCTGATGCACCGGGCCATGGGCTTCGCCGCACTGGGACTGGTGACGCTCGCCCCGCTGCTGATCGTGGTCGCGGCGGCCCTCCCGATCCAGGAACGCGGCTTCGCCCTGTGGATCGTCGACGGCATGGGGCTGTCCGGGCGCCCGGCCGACGCCGTACAGGACGTCTTCGCCGCACCGAGCAAGGTCCTGAGCACGACCAGCGTCCTGAGCGTGGTGCTGCTCGCGCTCTTCGGCGTGACGTTCGCGGGCAGTGTCCAGACGGGGTACGAAAAGGTGTGGGACCTGGCGGCCGGACGCTGGCACACCGTATGGCGACGCGTGGTGTGGCTCGTCGTTCTGACGGCGTATCTCTTCGCCGAAGCGCAGAGCGTGGCAGTCCTCGGGTCGGGAACCCTGCGCTCATCGGGCCGGATCGGGATGTCCACGCTGCTCGGCTGCCTCTTCTTCTGGTGGGGGCAGCGTTTCCTGCTGGGCGGCCGCATCCCCTGGCGCGCCCTCCTGCCGGGCGCCATCGCCACGGTGGTGGGTCTGGGCGGCCTGCGCCTGTTCTCGTCCCTGGTCTTCTCCCCGCTCATCGTGAGCAACGCGGTCTCGTACGGTTCCGTCGGCACCGTACTGATCGTGACGTCCTGGCTCATCGGCGTCGGCTTCGTCGTCTTCGGCGGCGCCCTCCTCGGCCGCTACTGGTACGTCCACGAACCGCACCATGTTCCGCACCCCCATCCCCACCACCGCTCTCACAACCGCTCCCGCTCGCGCTCACGGAAGCGATGAAGCTCCGAAGCGCTCGGCGGCCTGGACTGAGCAGCCCACCTGCCCGACGGATTCGTAGAGAAGTCGGAGGGCAAGCCGTTGGAACACGGTTGGAACACCTACCCAGCAGCCGTCGCCGCGTCGGCAACCTCCCGGGTGGGTGGCCCCGCGGCGGCAGGCGGCGTGCGGTAGGCGCGGAGGGGAGCATTGGTCGCGGCCACAGCGGCAATCGCCAGGATGGCGGACAGGCCTCCGGCGACCAGGGAGAAGGAGGCGGAGGTGGCCGAGGCCAGCAGGCCGCCTCGGAAGTTGCCGAGTTCGGGGCCCGCGACACCGATGACGTGTTCCACGGAGGAAACGCGTCCCCGGTACGCGTCCGGGGTCTCCAACTGGACCAGTGCGCTGCGGGTAACCACGGACACCGTGTCGGCGGCGCCCGCCAATGCCAGGCAGCCGAGCGCCAGCCACAGCGGCCCGGCCAGACCGAAGCAGGCCAGCGCCACGCCCCAGACGCCGGCCGCGGTCAGCTGGACCAGGCCGCCACGACGCCAGCGCGTCACCGTGCCGGAGAGCAGACCGGCTGTGATCCCGCCGACCGCGACGGCCGAAAGGAACAGGCCGAGGGTCTGCGGGTTGCCGTCGAAGCGGATTTCGTTGACCAGCGGGAAGAGTGCGATGGGCATGGCCAGCAACGTCGCGGACAGGTCGGTGGCCATCGAGCCCCACAGCGTCGGACGGCGCAGGACGATCCCCCAGCCGCCGCGTTCCGGTCGACGCCGGCCGCCCTTCGCGTCGACACCCTCGGGCTTCATGGCCGGGAGGCGGATCACCGCGAGCATCGAGACCGCGACGGTCACGGCTTGTACGGCGTACGCGGCCGGGAAGCCCCAGCGGGCGATGATCAGCCCGGCCAGCGCGGGCCCGGCCAGCATCGCCGCCTGGAAGGAGACGTTGGTCAGCGCGAGACCGGCCGCGACCTGGTCGGAGGGGAGCAGCCGGACCGGGAACGTACGCCGGGCAGGGGCGCCGAGCGCGCCGCAGGCGGTACCCATGGCGACCAGGGCGAGGAGCAGCGGCACGCTTCGGTTGTCCGCCAGAGCCTGGGCCAACAACCCTGCGGCGGCCAGCAGTTGGCCCGCGGCGGTGGCCCGCACCACCGCACGACGGTCGACTGAATCGGCCAACGTGCCACCGAGCAGCCCGAACAGCACCATCGGCAGGCCGGTGGCGAGCCCGATGGCGCCGGTGCCCACCGGGCTGCCGGTCAGGTCCCACACCTGGGCCAGCACCGCCACGGTGGCTGTCTGCCCTCCGAGTTGGGAGGCCGAGGTGCCGATCCACAGGTCGCGGAACGGTCGGCTGCTTCGCAGCGGACGGGTGTCGAGGAACCGGACGCGCCGTCTCATCCGGCTGGCTCGACGAGGTGGTGGAGGATCCGCTGCCGCATGGACCGGTGCTCCAACGCCCGGCGCACCTCCTCGACGACGGTGGTCAGCGCGTACGGGATCTCTGCGTCCAGCTCGGCGACCGTCGCGTGCGTGGCGCGCCACTCGGCCTCCAGGAACGGCACCAGCGACCGGCCGCGCTCGGTCAGGTCGATCCGCCGGGTGCGGGCGTCGGGGCCCGGCTCTGAGGTGACCAGGCCCTCCTTGCGCATGGCGGCGACGGTCTGACTGATCGCGGAGTGCGAGCGGTCCAGCGACTCCGCGAGCTCGCGGATGGTCAGCGGCCCGGTGTGGGCAAGCCGGATCAGCGGATAGGCGAACCGCGGCCGCACCCCCTCGATGCCACGCTCGACGTAGACCTGCTCGATCTCTGCGTCCATGGCGGCCAGCAGCTTGTGCAGTGACTGCCATGGATCGGGCAGCGCCGTGGGATCGGAATTTGTCACAGCGCTAATATAACAGCGCTGCGATAATCCCGAGAGCCCTTCACCAGGGTCTTGAGTTACGGCGGCCGCGGGGCCTGGCAAAGGAGGACGGCGGCGCCCCAGCCCCCGAACTCCTCGGCCGCGCGCACCACTTCGACCGTCTCGGCGAGTTGTCCGCCGACCGCGGCCGCCTGCTTCAGGTCCCGGTTCAGCGCGTCGACTCAGGAGAAGCCGTCCCGTGGTTGACAGCCGGCACGTGTACGTCACCACCACCGGAGTCGGCAGTGAGGCTTGTGCACCACTGGTGACAAGTTTGTGACGGTTGACGCTGAAGGTTCGCCTGAAGATCCACTCGGCCCTGACTTGGAGCTTCCGGGCCGGGTACGGCAACGACCCGGCCGTTCGACGATCATGGGGGTATGTGCCTGATGGCACGTCAGTTCAAGCGCGTTTCCATAGTGTTCGCGACCACGTCCCTGGCCTTCGGAGGCGCACTCGTCGTCGGGCCTGCCGCCCAGGCGAACACTCAACACTGCAGTAACAGCGGGCCGTTGCTCCTGGAGCTCGACACGTCGGGCGAGAACATCGACATCGAGTACTCGTTCTGCGTCGACAAGTCGGAGGGCGGCAAGTGGTACGGCGTCCCGGGCTCGACCGGCCTGTCCTGACCCGGCGTCCCTGACCTGTCGTCAAGCCCGGTTCCCACGCGCACCGCATATGCCCGCGCGACCGGCCCGACGGGGCGCTGAACTGCACTTCGCCCGGCCCGGTGTCCACGAGGTCTTGCGCGGCCCGGCCGGGTGCTTCGATCCGAACACGCGGGTCTCCAACGAGAGTTGTCAGCAGTGCCTGGAGCACCGCAGGCTAGCTTCGGGCCCCCCGGACCGCCGTGGGTATGTCTGCCGCGGTCCGCTTGTCCTGGTACGGGGCCAGGAACGCGGTCAGCGCGGCCAGCATTGCTTCTGGGACTTCCTCGGCTGGATAGTGGCCACACTCAGGGAGGACAAGGCTCGCCACGTCATCGGCGGCGAGCTTCATCGTTTCGCTGACCGGTGTGCCCATGTTCTCCGCTCCCCCGATCGCCAGGACGGGGAGGGACAGCCGTCGGGTCCGGCGCTTCTGGTTCTGCGCGATGGTCGCATCGAGTGCGCGGTAGAAGCCGACGCCCGTACCCTCGACGAGCTCGCCACGTTCGTCGTCGCCGTCAACCAGTCGCTGGCCGTCCTGAGCCGTGCCGGCACCTCGGACGCCGAGCTGCGCTCCGTGACCCGGCTCGCCTGCACAACGGTGGCGGACACCCTCGCCCGAGCAGCATCCGAGGAAGTCACCCAAAGCTGACGGGCACCGGCTCCGCCGGACCAGGTGAGCCGTCGCGCCTGACGCCCCGAACGATGCGGACGGCAGCTGCAGCCCGCCGTCGCCACGAACCCGCTCGCCGCCGGCGGAACCTCAGCACCTGTGGCACCGACAGCGCGAACCAGCCCATATCTCATTGGGTTTGGGCCCCAGTTGGCGATCGCTCGGGCATGATCTGTCACTGCGAATGACCCCACCCTGGCGTCGCGAGGTGTCTTGGACACGGCCGCGCCCAGGGCGCGGGTCGCCGACGATGAGGTGGGAGAAGCGTGTGATCGTCTGGGTGAACGGTGCGTTCGGCAGCGGGAAGAGCACGCTGGTGGATGAACTGCGTCCGCGTTGGCCCGAGGCGCTGGTCTACGACCCGGAGATGATCGGGTATGTGCTGCGCGAGATCGTCGAGGTGCCGACCGGCGATTTCCAGGATCTGCGATTGTGGCGGCGGCAGGTCGCGGACCTGGCCGTGGGTCTGGTCCAGGAGTATCAACGCCCGGTCCTGGTGCCCATGACGCTGGTCAATCCCGGGTATGTCGGCGAGATCTTCGGCGCACTCAAGGACGCGGGCATCGTCACCCACCACTTCTTCCTCAAAGTCCCGCCGGAAGTCTTGGTGAAGCGGATCGACGGACGGAGCTTCACCCCCGACGATCCCGCCAAGGACGAACAGGTCCGACAGTGGTGCAAAGACAGGATCGAGCCGTGCACGACCGCGGCCGACACCTTGCCCGGCGACACCGTGTTCCTGGACGGCGAACTACCCCCGCAGGAACTGGCCGCCAGCGTGCTTGCCCGCGTCAGCGCCGGCCTGAACGGTCCCACTGGCCTGCTCTAGTGGCTGCCGCCGCCGATTTTCGGGTCACCGAGAGCAGATCACAGTGATGAGGGTGAACGATGCGTAGAAGGAGCCTTCAGCCTGCCGAGGCTGCGTCCGATGGTGGCGTGGCGGACCACTTCCTCAGTGGTGTACCGAGTGAAGGCACGGCTGGTCTGAAGATCCTCCGCATCGACGACCAAAGTGTCCCAGTCGGGCTCGACAAGACCGACCAGGGCACCTGACCGGGTGACACGGTGCAATTGGACGAGAGCATCACCAGGCTCAGCAACGTGCATCAGAACCCGGTCGATCTTGGCCCTGTCCACAGATCCCGACTCGACAGGAAGCGCGTGCACGTCACCCTCCCGAACCTCCACTCCTCGCAGGCCACTTGCACGTTCACGTGCCTGGGCGAGCATGGTCGCATCGCGATCGACCCCGATCACTGTGCCGTGCTCACCGACCTTCTCAGCCAGACCTCAACCCGGCCGAGGGTGTGTGGGCCCACCTGAAGAACAGCCTGGGAAAGCTGGCTCCGTGCAGCATCGATGAACTCACCGCACTGGCCCGCACCCGCCTCAAACGGATGCAGTTCCCAGTCCGGACTGGGAACTGCGCATTACGCGGCAGAGACGCCGGTCACCATTGGCCGATGGCCGGCGCGTCGGGTTCGTGCTGCCGCCACATCCGGGTGAGGCGGGCGAGCCGTTCCGCGGCGGCGAAGCCGTGCAGCGCCGCCACCTTGCCGTCCCTGATCTCGAACGCCGCGGCGCCCACGATCCGGTCCTCGAGCGCGGCGAGCACGGCGGGCCAGCCGTTGATCTGCCCGATGTGGAACGTGGGCGAGCCGCCGGCCAGGCGCCGCTTCGCGGGAGTGGGTTTGAAGGCGGTCCGCATCATGGCGGCAATGCGCTCGGGGGTCTCGTAACGCCACAGCGTCCTCGCGAGTCCCGCGCCGTCGGAGATCGCGGTCGCGTCGTCGGTGAGGAGCGCCACCAGACGTTCGGTTCGGCCCGAGGACGCGGCGGCGAGGAACTCCTCGAGGACCTTGCGCGCGGACGCCGGGTCGACCTCACCGCCGCCACGGCGCGCGGCTGCGACCCGGCGCCGGGCCCGGTGGACGTGCTGCTGGCTCGCGGACTCCGAGATGTCGAGGATCCCGGCGATCTCGGAGTGGGGGTAGGAAAATGCCTCGCGCAGGACGTAGACGGCCCGTTCGACCGGTGAGAGTCGCTCCATCAGGGTCAGGACGGCGAGCGACACCGATTCGCGCTGCTCGAAGGTGTCGGCCGGGCCGAGCATCGGGTCGCTGTCGAGAAGCGGCTCGGGCATCCAGGCGCCGGCCGAGCGTTCGCGGCGCACCGGTGCCGAGCGGAGCCGGTCCAGGCACAGGTTGGTGACGACTTTGGTCAGCCACGCCTCCGGCACCTCGATCCGTTCCCGGTCGGCGGCGTGCCAGCGCAGGTACGCGTCCTGCACGATGTCCTCGGCGTCGGCTGCCGAGCCGAGCAGACGGTACGCGAGCGAGGCCAGCCGTGCCCGGCCGGCCTCGAAGCGATGAGCGCCGGTGCTCTCCATGTAGACGACCTTATGCGGCAGCATTCTCGGGCGCGGTGGCAACGGCCGTGGTGTCGGCAGCCGTCGTGGTGGCGGTCAGGCGGCGCTTGCGCTTCGGCATGCCGAAGGTCGGGTGCGAGGTGGCCCACAGGCTGCCCCTGAGGACGCCCGCCTTCAACCGCGCGGCTTTCCGGCCGCCCACGAACCAGGACTTCGCCCGTGCGTCGCCATCGACCATCTGAAAGATCGCGTCGTACCGCCCGAGGCTGATGTGGTTGCCGAAGTAGGTCTTCTTGCCACTCGAAACCCGGCGTCCGGTCAGCCGTCCCACGATCGCGTCCGTCGCCTGCATGTTGGTATGGCCCGCCGAGGCGCAGGACATCGGCAGTGGCCGGCCGTTGTCGCCGATCGCGTACGCGCTGTCGCCCGCGGCGTAGACGTCCGGGTGCGAGACCGAGCGCATGGTGTCGTCGACGACGATCCGGCCGTCCTCGGTGACCTCGAGACCGGCGGCGGCCGCGATGGGGCCGACGGCGAACCCGGCCGTCCACACGGTCGCGTCGGCCGGGAAGGAGGTGCCGTCCGCACCGACCGCGTCCGTCGCCCCGACGGCTTCGACGCCGGCGTGCTCGTGGACGGTGATGCCCAGCCGGTCGAAGGCCTCCCGCAGGTGGAGCCGGGCCCCCGGGGAGAGCCAGGCTCCCAGCTCACCACGGGCGGCGAGTGCCACGGAAAGACCTGGACGCGACTCGGCGATCTCGGCGGCGGTTTCGATGCCGGTCAGGCCCTCGCCGACGACCAGCACGGTGCCGACTCCGCCCAGACTGTCCAGGCGTGCGCGCAGCCGCAGCGCCGACGGCCGTCCCGCGACGTCGAAGGCGTGCTCGGCCACACCAGGGACACCGTGGTCGGCGACCCGGCTGCCGAGCGTGTACAGCAGCGTGTCGTATCCGAGCTCGCCGTCACCGTCCTCGCCGGTCACGGCGACGGTCCTGCGCTCCGGATCCACCGCGGTGACGCGCGCCACGCGCAGCTGTACCCCGGTGCCCGCGAACACGTCGGCGAGCCGCCGGGTCGCGAGTTCCCGGCCCGCCGCGAGCTGGTGCATGCGCATCCGCTCGGCGAAGACCGGCTCGGCGTTGACGACGGTGATCTCGGTGTCGGTGGGCGAGAGGCGGCGGGCAAGACTCCCGGCGGCGAAGGCCCCGGCGTAACCGGCGCCGAGGACGAGGATGCGGTGCTTCATGGTGGGCTCCTGTCTGAATCGCTTGCCCCTTGAGCGGGACAGCGCAGCGATTCCTGACAGGAGCCGGGTGTGAGGTGGGTCACCGGACCGGTGCCGGTGGCCGTTGGTTCTCCGCGCCGTGCTGCCGGAGGGCTACGACCACGAACCTCCGAGGCCTGATCCCGGTCCCGCGAGGCCCCGAACCGAAAACCTCAGTAGCGGAGTCCGAGAACCGATGCCGCTCAACAGGCAGCCGCCCAGGGCGCGTTCGGGCGACAGCACGCCCCTCGGCCCGAACTGCCCCGACGACAACATGCGGGGCTCTCGCGCGAAACCGTGCACAACCATTCGGATGCCCCGCGTGTCACACCAGGCAGGAGCAAACGCCTGCAAGAAGCACAAGGGGGAAATATGAGATTCAACCGTTCCGTCCTGGCCGGCGCCGCTTTGGCAGCCCTGTCAGTGGGGGCCACCACCGCGTTGGCGGCGCCCGCCTCCGCCGCACCCAACACCACACCGCAGAAGGTCTGCGGAAGCAGCTACAAGACCGTGAACTCGGCGCCCGTCGGCTCGTTGGGCACCGTCTACCTGACGTACAACTCGTCGAACGGCGAGAACTGCGTCGCGACCATCCGCAACAACCCCGGCACCGCAGTGGACATGTCCACCTGGATCTACGTCCCCGACACCGATGAAGGTGCGGAGGACTACGGGCGGTACACCTCGTACGCGGGTCCGGCCTACGTGTACGGCAAGGCCCACTGCGTCGACTGGGGCGGTCACATCAACAACGTGTACGTGCAGATAACCGGCTCCAACTGCCAGGCGCTCAAGGAGCGCCGAGCCACCTTCACCCGCTGACCCGCTCCTCCCCCGGCCACCACCTTCCCGTACCGCCGACTCCCGCCACCGACCATGCGGAGCCGACGGTAATCGCGACCGCGCCCACGACCAGCCGCTCGCACGGGAACCCGTAGTGGTTCGGCCCGCCCTGGCAGACTCATGGAGTTCTGCCAGGGCGGGGGCGCGTTCGCGCCCTCCGACGCATGCGACACGCCGTGTCACGGCCTCTGGAGCGGATCCATGACACCTGCTCCGCCTCGTCCAGTGTTTGCAGCAGACGTACCGCTGCGCTCCAGTCCCGGCTCGACATCCCTTGTTGTCAGGCCCGCACTTGAGAACCCATCCTCGATCAGTCGGCAGCGCTACGGCCGGTCAGAAAGGCATCCGGCCCCGCGTACGACGGCCGGCGGCGCCGCTGCGGCCGACGGCTCGGGAGCTGCTGCTGAAGGGTTTGCGCAGCAGCCTGCCCAGCGGACCTGGCGCCTTGCCCGCGACCTGACCGCCGGCTCCGAGGGTGCGTTGCGTTCCGTTTTGGGGGTGGCGTGACAGCCTGGGCAGCAGGAACGCGAGCACGAGCAGTACGACGCAGACGGCAACGATACCGACGATCATCATGAATTGACTCCTCCTTCATGGGGTTCTTCACTGGGTCCTTCACCCGGTCCTTCGTTGGGCGAAGTGTCCGGGTACCCACATGCCGACGTCGCACGCTGCGTTCGACACCCCCACCCCTGCTGCTCGATCGGCTCAGCGTCGGACGCGGTAGCGGATGTGGGTCGCCTCCGGTGTGTCGATCACCTGGACGATCTCCAACTCGATCTGCGACGGCAGGACGTCGAACAGTCGATGGCCGCCGCCGAGCAGCACCGGGATCTGATGGATCTGCACCTCGTCCAGTACCCCGGCCGCGAGCGCCCGTTGGGCCGTGTACGCGCCGTGCACCAGGACGTTCCGGTCCCCGGCTGCGGCCTTCGCCTGTGCCATCGCGCTTTCGATGCCGTCGGCCACGTACGTCACCAGCGGATAGCCCCACCGGGC
>NZ_JAPWHT010000169.1:0-19991 GCF_027270795.1 Streptomyces sp. ActVer | reverse complement strand
TGACGCCGGCGTGGGAGTCGATGCTGAACGTTCCGCGCGGCGGGTCGATGGCGGCCAAGCGGGCCGACGCCGCTGCGGGCGGGATGCAGCCGGTCATCGTCCACCAGACGATCACCCTGGACGGGAGGGTCGTCGCTCAGCAGATCTTCGACCCGATGCGCAAGGAGATCGCAGGCCGCGGCGGCAACGTCCAGGACGTACTCGGGCGGGGGCGGGGCTGATGGCGTTTCCTGAGACGATCCTCCCGATCCAGGTCGACCTCAGCCTGGACGGCACCACGTGGACGAGCATCACGCCGGACGCGCGCCGCGAGCAGCAGATCCGCATCAGCCGCGGCCGTTCCGACTGGGGGCAGCAGGTCGACCACGGGCGCTGCTCGTTTGCGCTGTCCAACACGGACGGCAAGTACAGCCCCAGGAACCCTGAGTCGCCGTACTACGGGCAGATCGGACGCAACACCCCGTGCCGGGTGTCGGTGCTGTCGGGGGCGGTCGCCGCGCTGGTGCCGGGTGCGGTCGGTGACTTCATCTCCACCCCGGACACCGGCGTCCTCGACATCACCGGCGATCTTGATGTGCGGTTCGACGGGACGCTGGCGAACTGGGTGCTGGCGGACTACACGATCATCGAGGGCGGGTTCGCCGTATCGAGCCGCACCGAGTTGATTGGCAAGAGCACGCTCGGGCAGCGGTCGTGGAACCTGTACGTCCAAGAGGGCTACTTGATGTTGGAGTGGTCGACGGACGGCTCCACCCAGAACACGCAGTCGTCCACTGAACTCCTCCCGGTGCCCGCCTCCGGGCGGTTGGCGGTGCGCGCGACCTTGGATGTGAACAACGGGTTCGGCGGCCATGACGTCGAGTTTTACACCTCGGACAGCATCGACGGGGTGTGGGCGAAGCTCGGCGAGACCGTCACCGGCGCGGGCGCCACGAGCATCTTCTCCGGGTCGGCGCCGGTGCGACTCGCCGACTCGACAAGCACGGTGTACACCGAGGCCATCGGCTACGTCCACGCCGCGGAAATCCGCTCCGGGATCGGCGACGTGGGTACGGTAGTGGCCGACCCGCGGTTCTCCGAGCAGGCATCCGGTACGGCGTCGTTCGCCGACGACGCGGGCCGCACCTGGACGGTCGCGGGCAACACCGAGATCAGCAACAGGAAAATCAGGTTCGTCGGGGAGATCTACTCCTGGAACAGCCGGTGGGAGACCGGCGGCCTCGACGTCGTCTGCGAGGTCGAAGCCGCCGGGCTGCTCCGCAGGCTCGGCCAAGGTGCAGTCCCCGCCAAATCGCCTGTGTACAGGGAGTTCACCGCACCGTCGCGTACGTCGATCGTCGGCTACTGGCCGGGCGAAGACGAAGCGGAGGCCACCGAACTAGCTTCGGCGATCTCCGGGCATCCCGGCCTGCGGATCACGGGCACGGTGACTCCGGCCGCCTACTCGGACTGGGCCGCGTCTGCGCCTCTGCCGGAGATCGGTACGGGGTCGCTGCGGGTCAACATGCCGACCTACACAACGACCAACGACCTGTTCATGCGCCTGTTCGTGCACGTGCCCGCCAGCGGCGTGGTGTCGACGCAGCGCCTGCTGTCGTTCACGACGACCGGCACTGCGCGCACATGGTCCTTGTATGTGACGACGGCCGGATCGCTGGAGCTGGAGGCGTACGACGCCGACGGCGCCACCGTCCTCAACCCCGGTGCTACGGGCTTCGCAGTCAACGGCCTTCGGCAGTCCATCGGTGTCGAGCTCACCCAGAGCGGGGCGAACATCAACTGGTCGGTGTTCGTCCTGGACATCGACGACAGCACGATGGATACGGGGGCCGGCACGTCGGTGTCGGCCACGTTGAACTCGTACACGTTCGGCCGGGTCACGCAGATCCGGTTGGGCGAGGACGCGGCGATGAACGGCACTGCGGTCGGGCATCTCGCGGTGGCCACGTCGAGTACGGCGTTCGCTAACACGCTGGGTCCGATCGTCGGCTGGGACGGCGAGATCGCCGCCTCACGCATCCACCGTCTCGGCTTCGAGGAGGACTTCCACTCGTACGCCACCCGCGTCGGCGACGAACGCATGGGCGTGCAGACCCGCTCCGCCATCCTGGAACTGCTGCGGCAGGCGGAGGGCGTGGACGAAGGCATCTTGTGCGAGCAGCGGGACCTCCTCGGCCTGCGCTACGTCCAGCGCCGCTCCCTCTACAACCAGCTCCCGGACCTGGTCCTCGACTACAGCGCCGACGGTCTCGTCACTCCGCTCGATCCCGTCGAGGACGACCAGGGCCTCACCAACGACGTCACCGTGCAGCGCACGTCCGGCTCGTCGGCGCGGCTGACCCTCGACGAGGGGACTTTGTCGACACAAGCGCCGCCACTGGGTGTGGGCTTGTACGACTCGTCGCACACGCTGCCTCTGTACGACGACACCCAGCCTGCGTTCCATGCGGGCTGGAAATTGCACCTGGGGACGTGGGACGAGCTGCGGTTCCCGGTCGTGACCGTGAACCTGGCCGCGGCCCCTGAGCTCATCGACGATGCGGCGAGCGTCGACATCGGATCGCGCCTTCAGATCGCGAACCCGCCCGCGTGGCTGCCGCCGGACACGATCGACCTGCACGTCCAGGGCTACTCGGAGGTGATGGACCAGTCCACCTGGACGGTCGCGTTCAACTGCACCCCGGCCGGCCCGTACTCGGTGGCGTTTGAGGGGGACGGGATCTATGACCGGGCGGACACGGACGGCAGTGAGCTGGCGGAGGATCTCACCACGACGGAGGCGGCCGCCGATGTGATGGTGACGGAGGGCCCGGTGTGGGTGACGGCCCCGGCCCCGTTGAACAGCAACACGAGTTTTCAGACGGACACGACGGGCTGGTCGGGTTTCGGCGCGACGATCGCCCGGGTGGCGATGCCCGGCAACCCGAAGTTCATCGGGTCGTGGGCGCTGGAGATGATCCCGGACGGGGTGGAGCAGTATCCCAACGCGGGCGGCCAGCAGGTCGCGGTGACGGTGGGCCAGCAGTACACGCTGTCGGGCTGGCTGCGCTGCGCTACCTCTCGGACGGTGGCGTTGAACCTGAACTGGTTCAACGGGGGCGGCTACCTGTCCACATCGTCGAATGACGAGCACGTCATCAAGCACGAGTGGACGTATTTCGAACTCACCGCGACGGCGCCGGTGGGGGCGGTGACCGCGAACGCCGCGGCGACCGTGCCGGACTTTCCGCCGTCGACGGATGTGCTGTGGTGCACGCACGTCATGATCCGGCCCGTGGGCGGTAGCCCTGCGGAGTTTCCTTTCGATGTGCGGGTCGGCGGGGAGGTGGCGCGCGTCATCGGTGTCGAGTCCGCCACGGCGGATACGTTCACGCGCACGGCCAGCGCGTCGACGTGGGGTACTCCCACGAGGGGCAGCGCGTGGGTCAATACCGGCGGCGTGGCGGCCGACCACTACACGACGGGTACGGAGGGCGCTCACCGGCTCACGGCCGTGGACGTGGCCCGCCTGGACTTGACGCCGATCTCGGGTACGGATGCTCTGCTGCAGGCGGATATTGCGACGGCCGCGTTGGCGACGGGCGGCCCGCAGCTGGTGTCGTTGGCGGCACGGGCGGTGGACGGCGACAACTGCTACCTCGCGCAGCTGAGCATCTCGACGGCGCAGGTCATCACCCTGTCGATCCGTAAGCGGGCAGCCGGTGTGGAGACGGAGCTCGGCTCGTACACGACCCGGCTCACCCACTCGGCGTTCGCGTTCTTCCGGCTGCAGTTCCAGGTGATCGGGTCGGCGTTGAAGGCGCGGGTGTGGCCGGTGGCGGGGATGGCGCCGGGCTGGCAGATCGAAGTCACCGAGGGCGCGCTGACCTCGGGCTCGAATGTGGGTTGCCGGTCGGTGAGGCAGACCGCCAACACCAACGCCAACCTGATCGTGTCCTGGGACAACGTCGAGCTGCTGTCCCCCCAGACGTTCACGGTGATCCGCTCCATCAACGGGGTCACGAAAACCCACACGGCCAGCGCAGACCTGCGCTTGGCCTATCCGGCGTACACGTCTCTTTGAGGAGGATGCATGGCTGTCGCAGCGTGGCGCGCCGGAGAACGGATCACCGCTGGCCGCCTGAATGAGATCACCGCGATCTGGGCGGCGTGGACCCCCGTCTGGACCACATCCACGGGCGCGAACACTCCCTCGTTCGGGAATGCGACCGTCACCGGGTCGTATTCGCGGACGGGAAACAACGTCTCTTTCCGTATGGAAATCGCATTCGGTTCCACTACGAGCTTCGGCGGTGGAGGAACGGGCGACAACTGGCGCTTCTCGCTGCCGGTCACGGCCAACGAGACGATGCTGGTCGTGGGGTACGGCGAGCTTCAGGACACGAGTGTCGGGACCAGCCTGGGCCGTGCGGGTGTCCGTGCCCGGATCACGACCACGACCACGATGGAGCTGGAGACAGGCACCGGCCGTCCGGACGCTGTCGCTATCACCAACTCCGGTCTTATTGACGCGGTCAGTCCGTGGACGTGGGCGAACACCGACACCATCAGGATCTTCGGCCAGTACCAGGCAGCGTAGAGGGAGGCCTTCATGGCGACGCAGTGCAAGCTCTACCGCGGCAACGCGACGCAGACCGTCCCGCCCAACACGTGGACGCTGCTCACCTTCGAGAAGGCCATCCGCAACGACCGCGGCATGCAGCGCAGCCTGTCGCTGATCATGCCGCCGTTCGGCGGGGACTTCATCTGGTCCCGCAACATCCGGTGGGCGGCGATCACCTTGCCGGACGGCGACACCCGGCAGCGGCAGTTCATGAGCCGCTTCATCCGCGATCCGCACGGCGACCGCGACGACACCGGCGCCGCCGACCACCCCGTCACACCGGGCCGCAGCTGGGAAACCACCACGTGGCAGTTCGCCGGCCAGGCCAACGAACCGGTCGGCGTCGAGGTGTGGCACGACCACCACGAGCCCTGGGCGGTCGAGCATGCCCAGTTCGCTGGCATGACCTGGGACTACTGAGAGGACTTGACCATGAGTGATCCGTACAGCGGCCGGCACCCCGGTACCTCGCACGTCGCAAAGTACTTCAGCTACGCGCACCTGCCCGCCCACCTGCAGGAGGTGAGCCGTCCGTTCCAGGAGCTCGCCGACCAGATGATCGGCGCGTTGCCGGACGGGCCGGAGTTGACGGCCGGGCTGCGGAAGTTGTTGGAGGCTAAGGACTGCATGGTTCGGGCCGCGGTCGACGCGTTGCCGGAGCGTGTGTGATGGCGACCCCGATGACGGTCACTGAGCGGCTGGCTGCAGACACGGCCGAGGGCCTCACCGTCCACCAGCATCCCGGCTGGAAAACCAACAACCGGGACGATGCGACGGGCAAGAGCTTCGGCCCTGTTGTGGGTGTCCTCATCCACCACACCGCCGGGCACAACGACCGCGAGCTGTGCTTCAACGGGCGTCCCGGCCTACCCGGCCCGCTCTGCCACGACTGGCTGGGCAAGACCACCGGACTGTGGGCGCTCGGCCACGGCCGCGCCAACCACGCCGGCCTCGTCGACGGTGACGTCATCCGGGCGTTGATGGCGGAGAAGTCTCCGCTGCCTCGCGACGATGAGGCGGACACCGACGGCAACGACTGCCTGTACGGGCTGGAGATGGAGAACCGGGGTGACGGGAAGGACCCGTACCCAGTCGACCAGTACTGGAAGGCGGTGCTGTGGGCTGCGGCGCGCTGTCGGTTCCACGGCTGGTCGGAGCGGTCGGTGGCTGGGCACAAGGAGGTTCAGCCGGGGAAGATCGACCCCAGCTTCGACATGGACGTGTTCCGGACGGACGTGCGCCGTCAGCTGGCGGTGAAGCCGGGCGCGAGTCTGCCGGTGCCGCCGACGCCTTCGCGGCCCCGCGTAGATCTGTCGCGGCTCGTGGCTGCGGCGAAGGCGGATCCTCCGGCGCGGCAGGGGCACGTCACGTACATGGCGGGCGTGAACCTCGTCGAGGCGGCGCTGGTTGCGGAGGGGCTGCTGGCGAAGCGGTATGCGGGTGACGGTTCGTATGGGTCGTCGACTCGGGATGCGTACGCGCAGTGGCAACGGCGCCTCGGCTACAGCGGCAGCGCAGCTGATGGCGTCCCTGGGATGACCTCGTTGAAGAAGCTCGGCGCGAAGCACGGCTTCGATGTCGTCGCCTGACGAAAGGAACGGATCATGAAGGTATTCGGCAGAGAACCGGTCGCGATCCTGGCGTTCATCGCCGTCGCCCTCAAGCTCAGCTCGGCCTACGGCTGGGACGTCTCCGCAGAACGGCAGGCCGCCATCATGGTGTTCCTGTCCTGCGTCGTCGCGATCGCCGAGGCTTTCATCCTGAAGAACGGCGCCGCGTTCGCCGCCATCGTCAACTTCGGCCAGGCGGGCATCGCCCTGTTCCTCGCCTTCGGCCTCAACATGTCGGCCGAGCAGCAGGCCCTGTGGATGCTGGCCATCGAGGGCGCCGTCGCGTTCTTCGTACGGCGCGAGGTGACGGCCCCGGTCGCGGCGCTACGGATCGAGCAGTCGAGTCCCATGGACCGCGGCTCGCACGCCAAGGCTGCCTGACCTGTCCCGTGAAGACGCCGTGGGAGAGGTGGTGGCGTGGACGCGGCCATGGTGACGGCTCTGGCCGCTCTCGTGGCCGCGCCGCTGGCCACCGCGGCCGCCATGTACGGCCAGCGCGGCGCCAACCGGGCGACCCGGGAGAGCAACGCAGTGACGGGATTCGACAGCCTGACCGGCCGCCTGGAAGCGCGGCTGGAGAAAGCGGAGGCGAAGGAAGCCGCCGCCGAAGTGCGCGCGGCCACGGCCGAGCTGGAGATCGCGCGCCTGCGACTACTGGTGCAGCAGCTCGGAGGGACCCCGTGACGCGCACGGAGAGGGCTCTGATCCGTAGCCGTCACCTGCTGTGGATTACCGCTGCCCTGCTGTTCCTCGGAGGCGGTGTGCTGCTGTCGCTGTTGCTGATTCAGCGGGAGTCGAGCACGCGGGAGGCTGCGATCGCTGAGGCGAACCTGCGGGGGGAGGCGGTGTCGACGTTGGCGGGGGATGTGCGGGCGCTGCGTGAGCAGGTGAAGGCGGAGGGGAAGACGCCGGTGGCGCCGGATCCGTCACGGGCTGTGGAGGATTTGCCGGATCGGGCGGAGGTGCCGGTGCCGATCCCGGGGCCGCCCGGCCCGAAGGGCGAACCGGGGAGAGTCGGGCCTTCCGGATCTCCGGGCAGTTCTGGAAGCGATGGGAGCGACGGAAGCAGCGGGGCGGACGGGGCCGACTCGACGGTGCCGGGTCCTCAGGGCCCCCAGGGTGCGCCAGGTGCGGACTCCACTGTCCCAGGCCCCCAGGGCGAACGCGGAGAGAAGGGCGACACAGGCGAGCGGGGCCCGGCCGGACCGTCGTGTCCGGACGGCTATTCGTTGCAGGCCCCGGCTGATGATCCGGATGCGTTGGTGTGTCGTCGTGATGGCGCCCCCGACCCGGGCGAGGAGCCGTCGTCTCCGTTGGCTGCCGGGTTGGATCCGCAGCGGCGTGTGTACGCGTGATCTACCAGTCTGGGACGAAGTAGTAGGCCAGAAGTAGTTCAGGCCGCTTCGACGACTTCGGCCCGCGCGGCTGCCACCCACTCCGCGTACAGCTCCTCGTACCGGGCCCGCACATCGCCTGTGAGCTGCACGCGCGGGTCTCCCCGGCCGCCATCCCACAGCGCGCGGATCTCCTCGTTCACGACGGCAGCAGACCGTACGGAACCAGGGCTCACGGGGGTGGAGGGCATAGCCCAAGCCTAACGATCCAAGCCCCGCATCACTCATGGCGGTGGCCGCGAATACCAAGCCCTCACATGAGAATGGTCCCGCCCCATACCCTGACAGTGACGAAGCTGTACAGAGGAGGGGCGAGACCGTGCCTGTAGATGCTACCCCGGACCCATACGCCGACCCGTTGAAGTTCGGCCAGCGAGTCCAAGTCCTCCGCGAACGCCGCGGCATGACCCGCGCCCAACTCGCCGACTTCATCGCCGTATCCCCCCACACCCTCAAAAAGATCGAGAACGGGCAGCAGCAAGCACCCGGCATCGACATGGTGATGCGCATCGCCGAAGCCCTGCGCGTCCGCGACCTCGCCGACCTGACAGGCCTGCCAGAAATGCACGTAGACCTCTTCGTCGGCCCGGGCCATCCCCGCCTCGCCGCCGTGAAGGCAGCCATCGACAGCTTCTCCCTCGGCGCCAGCATCGAGCCCCCGCCGGTCGCCCACCTGGAAGCACGCCTGCACGCGGCGTGGAAAGCACGGCACGGGGCGAAGAACCACCGCGAGGCCATCGGGAAACTGCTGCCCACTTTGATCCGCGACGCCGAGGCCCTCGTACGGCACGCAGACACGGGCAACGAACGCCGCGCCGCGCAGTCTCTCCTCGCGCAGACGTACAGCCTCAGCCAGTTCTTCATCGCCTACCAGCCGGACAGCTCCCTCCTCTGGCGTGTTGCCGAACGCGGCATGGTCGCAGCCCAGGACTCCGGGGACCCGCACGCGATCGGCGTGGCGGCATGGCTGCTGGCGCAGGCCCACCGCGACTCCGGCGCCCGGCACTTCGACGCGGCTGACGCCATCAACTTGGAGGCGGTCCGCTTCCTCGACCCCCTCCTCCCCGACGCGTCCGATGACGTCCTTGCCATCGCGGGCGCGCTGGAATTCGAGCTCGGCTACACGGCGGCCCGCCGGCGGGACACGGGTACGGCGTGGCGGCATTGGGACAAGGCGAACACGATGGCCGACCGTCTGCCGGCCGACTACTACCATCCGATCACTTCGTTCAGCCAGGCCATCATGGGCGCCCACGCGGTGACGGTTGCGGTGGAGTTGCACCAGGGCGGCGAGTCCGTACGGCAGGCGGCCCGGGCCGACACGACGGTCATCAAGTCGAAGCCGCGACGGGCCCGGCACCGGATCGAGGAGGCCCGCGGCTACCAGTTGGACGGGCAGCCGGACGTTGCGATCGCCACCCTGCAGAAGGCGTACGAGGCGGCTCCGGACACGATTCGGTACAACGGCTATGCGCGCCGGATCATTTTGGAGGAGGCGGAGTCGAAGCAGGCTCAGCGGCGGCGGCGTGCGTCGGAGTTGGCGGTGGAGGTCGGGATCCTCGCGGCGTAGGGGACCGGATTCCGGTCCTCGGTGGGGTTCGGGGGCCTTTACGTTCTCGTGTGTGAGACGGATCACCACGACCGCGGGGAGCTCGCCGTGAGCACCAGAGAAACCGAAGCCCAGCCCGACAGCCTCACCGAGCTGATCGAGGAAGGCTTAGCCGCGGCCGGGATTCTGCCCACCCACCTCCGCGTGACCCAGCTCGACGAGCAGTTGCGTGTGGAGATAGAGCGTCTGATCCCGGTCGTGCAGGAGCAGGCCGACCAGCTGAACAAGGGCACGACGGACTGGTACCTGCAGCAGCGTGTCGTCGACGACGCGAAGCGGACCCTCCAGGACGGGCCCGGCAACGGCCTCCGGTCGGCGGCTATGCAGGTGCGCGAGCTGGCCCGGCAGTGCGGTGCACTCGCCCGGTATGCGGTCTCGCCAGGAGACGGCCGGTGAAAATCTGTGGACGCTGCGACCGGTCGATCCGGGACGGCGAGAAGTACACGACGCACACCATCGCCGGGTCCAGCTACGGGGGCGACACCGTGTACCGGCACGTCGACCCGTGTACGCCGGTGCCGATCCAGACGTCGCAGGACTCGATACCCCACTGACCCCCGTGCCCGGTGTGGTCCGCGTGCCGGGCTTGCGGGAGAGCGGCCGCCTTGTCGTCCCCGGGCGGCCGCTCGTCATCTCACGAGGTCGGCGAGCGGGATGTCGCAGGCGTCGGCGATGAGCAGTAAGTCGACGAGCGTCGGCACGGATGCCGCAACCTCGTACCGGTGGATCGTCTTGTGGTCGCGGCCGACGCGCTCTCCGAGCTGGAGCTGGGAGAGGCCTGCGTGACGGCGGGCGGTGCGGATGGCTTCCCCGATCTGCCGGCGGCGGGGCGGTACCCAGTCGGGCATGGGATCGAGTGGCACGCGACAACGTTTGAACGATCTTGCTTCAGAGTCTTTACCGGGCCAGGTAAATCTTGCGATCTTGGGTAGTCGCAGGTGGAGCACCTGTCGACCTTTACGTACAGCTGAACAGCGTGTAGTCAGAACGCACCCCGTGCGAATAGAACACAGGCCCATGCCGTGTGCACACACTCGCGGCATGTTGTGTTCCGCACTCCAGTGGAGAACGCCTCTGCTACCCCAAGGCCGACGCCGCCCCGGACCCTGCCGGCGTCACGAACGGCCGTCCGCCCGTCGTGAGCACCCCCTTGTCGACGGGCGGATGGTCTATGTCCGAACACGGTTGAATAATGTTCAAACTCGCTCGAATGAGTGACAGATGCGCCCGTGACAGTTGCACGGTGCACGCGTTGGATTGAGTGGCCAGGGTGGGGACTTGTCCGCCTCCCCGGGTGGCTGCCCCACCCTGGTTCACGCAGAGCGGCCCCTGACGTGCGTACGTCGGGGGCCGCTCGCCGTATCCCATGGGGAACAGATGGGGAATAGATCTTGCAGACTGAGGCCAGCTCGGGCTAACTAAAGCTGACTAGAGCTACAACCCGCCGCCCATCAGCCAAGGTGAGCCGCTGACCTGCCGAATTCCCCACGGGATGCCTGACAGAAGATGTCAGTGAAGCGGCCCTAGCGTCCTCTCATGACCTCCAAGAGCCCCGAGAGCCCCGAGACCTCGAAGAACTTCATGGAGAAGCTGCTGACCGTGCCGCCGCCCATCGAGGTGGCGGGGCGGCGGATCAAGCGCTACCACGTGACCACCGACCCGGGGGGCATCGCGCCCGACGTCCAGGAGGCGGCGTACGCGATGCTGCCCAAGCTGCTGCCCGAACCGGACGGCACGCCGCCCGCGACGTTCGTCGTGTTGCACCGGGGCGCCGACGACGGCGCCTACCTGAACGTGTACAGCTGGGTGTGGGACAACGTCCTGCACTTCAAGGGTGCCTCGGCGGGTCAGCCGGTGCTCGGCTGTCCGGACCGCGACCCGACGCACTTCATCGCCCCCGACCTGCCGTGGATCGGCTGTGTCTGGGAGCTGCCGCCGATCCTGCACGAACGCGACGCCTGGGTACGGCACATGCTCGCGCCCGACGCCCCCGACCTCGACGCCTACATGGCCGACTGCCTGCCCGAGGGCACGACTGGAGACCGTTCATGAGCACGCCGCACGACTTCGACTTCTTCGTCGGCGAGTGGGACGTGGCCCATCACCGCCGCACCGACTTCCTGGACGCCGGGAGCGAATGGGAGGAGTTCCCGGCCACGAACCGTTGCTGGAGCCTGTTCGACGGGGCAGGCAACATCGACGAGATGGACGTGCCCGGCCAGGGATGGAAGGGGCTGACCCTGCGGCTGCGCGACCGCGAGACCGGGCAGTGGTCGCTGAACTGGTCCAGCAGTCGCAGTGGCCGGCTGTTCCCACCCGTGATCGGCCAATTCACGGACGGGCGAGGCGAGTTCTACGGCGATGACACACACGATGGCAAGGACGTACGCGTGCGGTTCGTGTGGTTGGGGATCTCGGCGACAACAGCCCGCTGGGAGCAGGCGTTCTCCGTGGACGGCGAGAAGACGTGGGTGACCAACTGGGTCATGGACTTCACCCGCCGGCTCGGGGCGAACTCATCGCCTGCCCCGGCTTCCGGAACGCCCGCAGCTTGAACTTCGGGTCGGGGCGCGGGACATGCTGGTCCGGGAGCTGTTCCAGGCGTTGCGCGAGTTTCTCGGTGAGGGGCGCGCCCGGGGGCAGCAGTGTGTACCAGCCGCGCCGTACGTCGGCGGCGGCCCGTGCCGGGGCCCGGCCCTGGCCGTAGCCGCGGAAGCACGCCCGGCCCGCCGGGATCAGGGCGTGCCGGTCGGCGAAGGACCCCACGAGGTCGTCGCGGTCACGGGCCGCGCGGCGCGGGCGCGGGGCCATCACGGCGTCGATGTCGCTGCGGACGTCGTGCGAGGCGGCCTTGTCGACGGTCGTGACGAAGACACCGCCGGGCCGCAGCACCCGGGCCGCCTCGGCGACGACCCGCTCCGCGTCGTCCAGCAGGTGCAGCAGCCAGACGGCCGTTACGGCGCCGAACGAGGCGTCGGGAAAGGGGAGTTGGCGGGTGTCCGCGAGGACCACGCGGCCGGGTACGCGCTCGGCGGCCCGCCGCAGCATGCCGTACGCCGCGTCGGCGCCCGCAACGTCGAGACCGGCCTCCGCGAGCCGGCGCGTCACGATGCCGGTGCCGCAGGCGATGTCGAGGAGGTTGCCCGTGCCCTCGGGGATCAGTCCGAGCACGGCGCTCGCGGCCGCGGCGGCACGGGGTTCGCCGCCGCGGGACACGTCGTACCGCTCGGCTTCCTTGTCGTAGTCGAACACCAGTGGGCTCAATGTGCGCCGTGCCCGGCGGCGAGGTCCTCGACCCGGCGTGCCAGGTCGAAGTCCAGCTCGGTGACGGCTCCGCCCACACTGTGCGTGTTCACAGTGAGGGAGACGGTGTGGTAACCGAGCGTGAGGTCGGAGTGGTGGTCCAGCTCGTCCTGCACCTGGGCGATGTGCACGACCAGCGCAGCCGCCGCGAAGTGCGAGCCGAGCCGGTAGGAGCGGGCGAGCCGGTCTCCGTCCAGGGACCAGCCGGGCAGCTCCGCGAGCCGGTCCTCGATCTCCTTCTGCGACAGCGGTGCAGGGGGCATGATCGCGCTCCTTCCATGACGTCCGGATCTCTTCAGCGTGCCACAGTCCGGCCGTCCCGTCCCTGGTCAGGCGCGTTCGGCGCAACGGGCGGGGTAGGCATTCGGCCGCTCGGCGGCTCATCGACTCCCGGGGCGCGCATCGACTACGGTCGGTGCATGACCGCCGCCGCGTCCGCATCCCCGTCCACCAGTACGTCGGCTGCCACGTCCGCCAAGGGTGTCGGTCCGCTGCTGCGCGGCTGGCGGGAGCAGCGTCGGGTCAGCCAGCTGGAGCTGGCCCTGCGGGCCGGGTCGTCGGCGCGGCACATCAGCTTCGTCGAGACGGGCCGCTCCCGGCCGAGCGAGGAGATGGTGCTGCGGCTGGCCGAGCACCTGGACGTGCCCGTGCGGGACCGCAACGCCCTTCTGCTGGCGGCCGGTTACGCGCCCCGCTACCCCGAGACCCCGCTCGACGATCCGGCGCTGGACGCGTTGCGCGAGGGTGTGGAGCGGCTGATCCAGGGCTACGAGCCCTATCCGGCGTTCGTGGTGGACGCGACGTACAACGTGGTCGCCGCCAACCGGGGCATCGCGATGCTGCTGGACACCGTCCCCGAGCACCTCCTCGCCCCGCCGCTGAACGCGATGCGGCTGACGCTGCACCCGGAGGGTCTGGCGCCGAGAATCCGCAATCTGCGGGAGTGGCGCGGCCATCTGCTGGCCCAGATGGAGCGGGACATCGCCCTGCGGCGTTCCGAGCCGCTGCGCGCGCTGCACGAGGAGGTGGCGGCGTATCCGTATCCCTCGGAGGGCTCTCCCGGGAGCGAGAACGAGAGCGACGAGGGGCCCGGGGAGATCGTCCCCCACTTCGCCCTGCCGATGCAGATCGAGCACGACGGACGGGTGCTGTCCTTCATCTCGTCCATCTCGACGTTCAACACGCCCATGGACGTGACCGTCGCCGAGCTGGCCATCGAGACACTGCTCCCGGCCGACCCGGCGACGGTCAAGTACCTTCAGTCGCTGATGTCCTGAGAGGCAGTCAGCCTGAGAGGCCCCGGCGGCCTCCGCCCGTACCGCCGCCCGGCACGTCCCGCACGGCTCGCAGCGCCACGTGCTGCGCCAGCGCGAATCCCGCAACGGTCAGTGCCTGCAAAGGAATCCACACGGCGCCCGCGGTGCTCGGCGACAGCCACACGGCGAGCGCGACGAAACTCAGCACCGCCCAGGCGAGGTTGGTCTCGATCACGGCCCGTACCGGGAGGGCCGTCGGCTGTCGGCGCGAGGCCAGCCACGCGACACCCGCCGCGTACACCGTGAGAACCAGGCCGAGGGCGAGCAGCAGCCCCGAGTCGACATCGAACAGCCGCCCCAGCGGTCCGGACGCGACGAGGTAGGCGACGCCGTTCACGCCGGTCACCGCCGCGTCGAGCGCCAGGAAGCGGAGCAGCATGGTCTGCGGCTCGGTGGTGCGGGCCAGGGCGGCGAACTGGGTTGCGGACATGGCGGATCACCCTCCGTCGAGGTCGTGGCGGAATAGTGGGACCCGGCTCCCGGACCGAAGTGCGCCGGCCCGGAAACCGGTACACCCACCATGACGTGCGCCCCGGGTGGCGGTCGATTACCGCCGAGGTAATGACAACGCTCCGGATCAGGTGAGGGTTGAGCGGGAACATGGCACACTTCTGGCCATGCTCGGCGCTTGGGGAGGCGTGGCGTGAGTGAAAGGCGTCCTGCGCCGACCGTGGGGCAGGTGGTGCTGGGTAGACGGCTGCAGGAGTTGCGCGAGGCGTCCGGTCTGAAACGGGACGAGGCCGCGCGGATCCTGCGGGTCACGGGCGCGACCATCCGCCGGATGGAGATGGCCGAGGTCGCGCTGAAGATTCCCTACGTCCAGGTGCTCCTGTCGACGTACGGCGTGCCCGACGAAGAGATCGCGGCGTTCGTCCGGCTGACCGAGGAGGCGAACCAGCCGGGCTGGTGGCAGCGCTTCCACGACGTCCTGCCGGACTGGTTCAGCATGCATGTGAGCCTGGAGGGCGCGGCCTCGATCATCCGGTCGTACGAGCCGCACTTCGTGCCCGGGCTGCTGCAGACCGAGGACTACGCGCGTGCGGTCCTGGAGGCGGGCACGGTCGGGCAGACCGGGCCCGCGGAGATCGAGCGCCATGTGTCCCTGCGGATGGCCCGGCAGAAGCTGCTGACAGGGGAGAACCCGCCCCACCTCTGGGTGATCATGGAGGAAACGGTCCTGCGGCGGCCGGTCAGTATCCGCTCCGAGGTGATGGCGGAGCAGCTCGACCATCTGCTGGAGGCCGTGGAGAGCGACCGCGTCACGCTGCAGATCGCCGAGTTCGCGTCCGGGCCGCATCCGGGGACGTACGCGCCGTTCGTGCTGTTCCGCTTCGCTGAGCCGGAGCTGCCGGACATGGTCTACACCGAGTATCTGACCGGGGCGCTGTACCTCGACTCTCGCAACGAGGTGGCTGCGCACCTGGAGGTGCTGGACCATATGACTACCGGGGCGGCGAGCGCACGGCGGACCGCGGATCTGATTCGGGCGCGGCGGGCCGATTTCTAGAGGGCTCGCCTGTTGGTCGTCGGCTGACGGCCGTCGTGGGCTGGTCGCGCAGTTCCCCGCGCCCCTAGGTGGGTGGGGGCTGCTGTTGTTTGTCGGGTGACGGCCGTCGGTGGCTGGGCGCGCAGTTCCCCGCGCCCCTGAGGGGCGGCCCTCAGGGGCGAGGCGTCATCAGGTCGGGGTGTCCTTTGTGGTGTTGCCGGGCTTGCCCTCCGTCGGGTCCTTCTCGTCGTCGACGATTTCCGCGTCGACCACGCCCTCCTCGTCGTTCGGTGGGGCCTGTTCGGTGGGTGGCTGGTCCTGTGGGGGTGACTGCTGGGCCTGGGCGTACATGGCCTGGCCCATCTTCTGGCTGACGGTGGCGAGTTTCTCGACGCCGGTGCGCAGGGTGTTCGTGTCCGTGGTCTCCCGCTGCTCCAGGAGGGCCCTCAGTTCGGCGATCGCGGACTCGACCTCTGTCTTCGTGTCGTCGGACGGGATGCGCTCTTCGTTCTCGCGGATGAACTTCTCGGTCTGGTAGACGAGTTGCTCGGCCTGGTTACGGGTCTCCGCGGCCTCCCGGCGACTCCTGTCCTCGTCGGCGTACTGCTCGGCCTCGCGCATCATGCGGTCGATGTCGTCCTTGGGGAGCGCCGATCCGCCCGTGACGGTCATCTTCTGTTCGCGGCCGGTGGCGAGGTCCTTCGCCGAGACGTGCATGATGCCGTTGGCGTCGATGTCGAAGGCGACCTCGATCTGCGGGACCCCGCGGGGCGAGGGCGGCAGGCCGGTGAGGTCGAAGACGCCCAGCTTCTTGTTGTAGGCGGCGATTTCGCGCTCGCCCTGGAAGACCTGGATGCCGACCGAGGGCTGGTTGTCCGTTGCGGTGGTGAAGATCTCCGAACGCCTCGTGGGAATGGTCGTGTTGCGCTCGATGAGCTTGGTCATGATGCCGCCCTTGGTCTCGATGCCCAGGGACAGCGGGGTGACGTCGAGGAGCAGCACGTCCTTCACGTCGCCGCGGATGACGCCCGCCTGGAGGGCCGCACCGAGGGCCACGACCTCGTCCGGGTTGACGCCCTTGTGCGGGTCCTTGCCGGTGAGTTCCTTCACCAGCTCGGTCACCGCGGGCATCCGGGTGGAGCCGCCGACGAGGATGACGTGGTCGACCACCGAGAGCTTCACGCCCGCGTCCTTGACCGCCTGGTGGAAGGGGTTCTTGCAGCGGTCGAGCAAGTCGGCGGTGAGCTCCTGGAACTGAGCGCGCGTCAGTTTTTCGTCGAGGTGCAGCGGGCCCTCGGCGGAGGCGGTGATGTAGGGCAGGTTGATGGACGTCTCGGTGGACGAGGACAGCTCGATCTTGGCCTTCTCCGCGCCCTCGCGCAGCCGCTGGAGCGCCATCTTGTCCTGGCCGAGGTCGATGCCGTACGAGCCCTTGAAGTGTTTGACGAGGTGCTCGACGATCCGGTGGTCCCAGTCGTCGCCGCCCAGTTGGGTGTCGCCGTTGGTGGCCTTGACCTCGATGACGCCGTCGCCGATCTCCAGCAGCGAGACGTCGAAGGTGCCGCCGCCCAGGTCGAAGACGAGGACGGTCTGCTCCTCGCCGCGGTCGAGTCCGTACGCGAGGGCCGCGGCCGTGGGTTCGTTGATGATCCGCAGGACCTTGAGGCCCGCGATCTCGCCGGCCTCCTTGGTGGCCTGGCGCTGGGTGTCGTCGAAGTACGCGGGCACGGTGATCACCGCGTCGGTGACGTCCTCGCCGAGATACGCCTCGGCGTCCCGCTTCAGTTTCTGGAGCACGCGCGCCGACAGTTCCTGCGCGCGGTAGCGGGTGCCGTCGACCGTGCCGCTCTCGGGGAACCGCCAACTCGGATCGCCCATATGGCGTTTGACGGAGCGCGCGGTGCGCTCGACGTTCGTCACGGCCTGCCGTTTGGCGACCTCACCCACCAGGACCTCGTTGTTCTTGGCGAAGGCCACCACCGAGGGGGTGGTGCGTGCGCCCTCGGCGTTGGCGACGACCGTGGGCTCACCCCCTTCCAGAACAGCCACCACCGAGTTGGTGGTACCGAGATCGATCCCGACCGCACGTGCCATGTCCGTCCCCTTCCGCCCGGGCCCTAACGCCTACCATCACAAAACTTGAGTGCCTTCCTGTCAATGGGGCGGATACCCAAGTCGCCCCCGGACAACCACGGCCGGGCAGGCCGGCCGCCACTGACCAGCCCGGACATGCCGATGCCGCGCCCCTCGCGTGGCGGGCGCGGCATGGTCGTACGTACGGGCGGTCAGGCGAGCTTGGCCGACAGCGTGATCGTCGTGCCGGTCAGCGCCTGGCTGACGGGGCAGTTCTTCTTGGCGTCCTCGGCGGCCGCGACGAACGCGTCCTCCTCGATGCCCGGCACGGTGCCCTCCACCGTGAGGTGGATGCCCGTGATGCCCTCGCCCGGCTGGAAGGTGACGTCGGCGGAGGTGGTGAGCTTGGTGGCCGGAGTGCCGGCCCCGGCCAGGGCGTGCGAGAACGCCATGGAGAAGCAGCTGGAGTGCGCGGCGGCGATCAGCTCTTCGGGGCTGGTCTTGCCGTTCGCGTCCTGGGAGCGCGACGCCCAAGTCACGGGCTGCTGCGCGATGGCGCCGGAGGAGTCGAAGCTGACGACTCCGTTGCCCTCGAGCAGGTTGCCTTCCCAGACAGTGTGTGCGGAGCGCGTGGTTGCCACGATGAATCCCTTTCGATCAGGTCCCGGTTTTGGGGTCCGTAGCACTATCCGATCACACTCGGGCTCAGCGCACGCGAAAGACGGGCCCACGTGCGGTGAACGGCAGGGAAGAACCCTGCGGGATCAGATAGGCGTGCTCGCGCCGGATGCGCAGGACGTCGCACCACCCGTCCGTGATGACCAGGATCGGGGCGCCCGGCGGGAAGTCCTCGGCGCGGTGCAGCAGGTCGACGCCGGGCTGGAGGACGGTGCCGCCGCGACCGTGGACGCGTACCCGGCCCGCGATCTCCGTGACGGGGAGGAAGCCCGCGTCGTGCGGGGCCGCGTCGCAGAAGACGACCCGGGCGGCCGGTACGTCACGGGCCTCGGCGTACGAGGCGATGGCGCCCAGTGCCTTGCCGAGGAGGGTGCGGTCCATGGAGCCGGAGGTGTCGAGGACGACGCCGAAGGTGCAGCGGGCGATCTCCTCGGGCGGGAAGTAGCGTCCGGCGCGCGGGATGTCGGGGGTGGCCGCCTGGCGGCGGGCCGGGCGCGCGTAGGTCCGTAGCGGCTCGGGGCGGGGCACGAACTCGTCGAACCAGCGGGCGAGTTGGGCGTCCCAGGGCAGCGGCGGGTGGCTGAGCGCGCGGATCTCCTCCACCAGTCCGCCGGGCAGGAAGCCTCGGCTCTGCTGCTGGTGCAGGTCGAGGCCGCCCGCGAGGCCGCGGCGGTAGAACTCGTCGAGGTCCACGTAGTCGCGCGGCGAGCCGAGCGGGCCGCCGAGGATGTCGCCGACGCCCTTGCCGCGCAGGGTGGCGAGCCGTCGCATGCGGCGCAGGTCGGTGGCGAGCCGGTCGTAGACCTCCTCGGCGGAGAGGTCCTTCAACTCCTGGTCGTACAGCAGCCCTTCGGGCATCGTGCCGACCTGCATCTCGACCAGCCAGCCATTGATGACGTAGTCGCAGGCGACGTTGAAGAGGTACGGGTCGCGGGCTCCGCAGCGGTCGCCGTGGCGCAGCGCGGCGTGCAGCATCTCGTGCGCGAGGACGAACCGCCATTCCTCGTCGTCGAGTTGGAGCAGCGGGTTGATGTAGATCTCGGCCGCTCCGGCGTCGACCGCGGCGACGGAGATGCCGTGCGCGCGGGCGAGTTCGGCGTCCGCGACGATCGTGATGCCCGCCGCGATGCCGCCGAGGAGGGGGTAGGAGGAGACGAACCAGCTCAGCGCCCGCTCCCAGGGCTGCCGCGGGGTGACACCGCCGCGCATCGAGTCGCGGCGGCCGCCCGCCATGTCCATCGCGGTGGCCACCGTGCGGGCCAGCGCGTGGGCGAAGGCGAGCTGCCAGTCCGGCGGCCGGCCGCCGAGCCAGCTGTCCCAGGGCACCAGGAGCTGGTCCGGCTCGGGACCCGCCGTGCCGCAGCGCTCGTACATGGCCGGGATGCCGTCGCGGCGCCAGCGTGCGGCGAGTTGCTCCTCGTCGCCGTCGGGGTACGACATCGGCAGGTCCGCGGGGGTCCGGCCGATCGGGAAGCCCAGCAGGAAGCGGTTGACGACGACGCAGCGGGCGGCGACGTCGAACCGGTCGGGCTGGGCGCGCAGGCCCGTCGCCGCCGTGACATGGCCGAAGCCGAGATGCAGGGCGCCGTGCGCGACCGCCCAGGCCCACTCGACGGGGTCGGCCCGGCGCTTGGGGTGGACGTGCAGCACGCCGTCGGAGTCGACGCGCACGAGTCCGTCGTCCGGCGCCTCCTCGCAGTCCTCCTGACGGCAGGTGCTGAACCCGATGGCGGCCAGCGCACGGTTGGCCCGCACCAGCCGCATCCCCTCGGCGAACGCCTCCGCGGCCAGGTCCTTCTTCTTGGGCTGCTCCTGATTGCGCGTACGGCTCATCGCGGGGCCGCCTGCCGCCGGGCGGACGGGGCAGGTGCCGAGGTTCGGCGGCGGGTCCCGGGCCGCAGCGCACCGGACGAACGCGC